>CADBYQ010000078.1 GCA_902798865.1 Pseudoselenomonas ruminantium
TAGTGATTAAATTTCTCAACCAGACTTTCGCAATGAGAGTCCTTTCCCACAAAGCCGGCAATACTGACCTTGCAGCCCAGCACTGCCAAACTGTAGGCGATATTTGCGCCGCCGCCCAATTTTTCCGACGAGGACTCTACCCTCGTGATGGGCACAGGAGCTTCACCGGATATACGGGTAACTTCCCCATAATAATATTTATCCAGCATGATATCCCCAACGACCAAAATTTTGCACTGCCCTGTTTTTTCCGCTAAAAAGTCCCGCAAACGCTGCTTGTCCATACCGCTGCCTCCCTCAAATTGACACTTACTCGTTAATTCGCTAAAAAAAGTCAAAATCCTTCTATACAACTTTACACACAAAACCTATTAATAGAAATCATTTTATGCTATAATAAAATACAAGTTGTTGTTATTCATATACAGATAGGAGATGTTGCTTTATGATGGCCTTGAATTTTCAAGCCGCCAAGCATAAGAAAATGCTGATGGAACGCACAAAAAACTGCACTGTGCGCTTAGGGGACGTTAGCCAGCTTTATCCCGAAGGCTCCATTGTCTGGATTACCACGGGTGTCAAAGGTGAGCCCAAACACAAACTGTATCCGGCATATTTGGACAAAGTACGGGTAAAAACCATGGGCACACTTACTTCCAGCGATTTAGGCCATCAAAATCCCGAAATAAATTCCCAGGAGGAACTGGTCGCGGATTTTGAAAAAATCTATAAACGCCGGATTCTTATGGAAGATACTGTAACGGTTATCTATTTTACAGAAGTACACGAAGATTTGTAAATAAAAAAGGAACCATCTTGCATGAGCAGAATGGTTCCTTTTTTATTGGACATCCGAATTAACCTTTGATGCTGGCCAGAACATCGGAAGCAGACAGATTGTTGTTCTGCATGTATTCTGTCAGTTCTTTGTAATCATCCTGAGCTTTTTTCGCTTTGATTTCGCTCAGCTGTGCTTTGAGAGATTTCAGTTCTTCCTGCTTCTTAGCAATTTTTGCTTCGATTGCATTAATCTTTTCTTCGTAATTTGCTTTTCTTGCCATTTTTCATTTCTCCTCTATCGAAAAATTTCATATTTCTATTGTAGACAATAAAAATATATTTGGCAAGTATTTTTTTTCTTTCAAGCTTTAGCAATCTTTATCGCAGCAGTTAAATCCAATGTTCCCATATAAATGGATTTTCCTGCAATTACGCCCTCAATGCCAACAGATTCCTGTTTTTTTAATGCTTTTATATCTTCCAGAGATTTTACGCCCCCGGAAGCAACGATTTTCACGCCGCTTTCCTGTGCCAGTTTAACCGTAGCTTCGACATTTACACCACTTAATGTTCCATCGCGGGAAATATCCGTATAGATAATGGTCTTAACTCCAGCCTCTTTCATCTTTTGCGCCAATTCAATAACGCCGATATTACCGGATTTTCCCCAGCCTTCCACGGCCACAATTCCATCTTTGGCATCAATGCCCACAACAATACGTTCGCCATATTTTGTGCAGGCCTCGCGCACCAAGTCCGGATTTTTGACAGCAACTGACCCGAGAATAACGCGGGTAATCCCCATCGCCAGCAACTGATCAATCTGTTCCATGCTGCGGATACCGCCGCCAAGTTCGGTAGGAATATCGACAACCTTCAATATTTCTTCAATAGCCGCTAAGTTTTGGGAGGAACCTGCCAATGCACCATCCAAGTCAACTAAGTGCAAATACTCAGCCCCCTGCGCCTGCCACTTACGAGCCATATCCGCCGGACTATCTGAAAATACCGTTTCTTGATTAAAATCACCTTTCAGCAAGCGAACACATTTACCGCCCCGAATATCAATCGCCGGAAATATAATCATAGAATCCTCCCTTTGCAGAAATTATCAATTATATGCAAACCAACGTCTCCAGATTTTTCCGGATGGAACTGCGCCGCAAAAATGTTACCACATTGCACCGCTGCCGTAACTTCCCCGCCATAATTTGTCGTGGCCGTTATAACATTTTTATCCGCAGAAACTGCATAATAACTATGCACAAAATACACATATTCCTTATCCTGCTCCAGCCCCGCAAATAAGTCCTGCGCCTGGCGCGGTTCAGCAATATGCAGCCGATTCCAGCCCATATGTGGCACTTTCAAACCTTCGGCCTGAATTCTTTTTACCTGTCCCGGAATAAGCCCCAATCCTTTTGCTGCCGGCGATTCCTCACTGCCGTCAAAGAGAATCTGCAGGCCCACGCAAATGCCGAGCAGGGGCTTGCCTGCCTCCACTTCCGCTTTAAGCAGCGGGATGAGTCCGCTATCTTCCAGATTTTTCATGCAGTCACCGAAAGCACCCACACCGGGCAGCACCAATTTTTCCGCCGCTTTTATTTCCGCGGGATTATTGGTAATCTTTGCCTCTGCCCCCAAAGCCGCAAAAGCCTTTTCCACACTGAATAAATTGCCTACCCCATAGTCAATTATCGCAATCATCAGCCGCCCTCCTTAAAGCATACCTTTTGTCGACGGAACACCTTTAACCTTCGGGTCCTGGCTTACCGCAATTCGCAGCGCATGACCCAAAGCCTTGAAAATTGCTTCAATCTTATGATGCGTATTCGTACCATAGAGGATTTTTACATGGAGAGTAATCCCGGCGTGCATAGCAAATGCCCGCAAAAATTCCTCCGTGAGTTCCGTATCAAAACCGCCCACCATAGGTGCCATTTCACCGCCATCATAGACGAGAAATGGCCGCCCGCTGATATCGAGCGTGACAAAAGCCAATGACTCATCCATCGGCAGATAAAAGGTGCCATAACGGCAAATCCCTTTTTTATCGCCAATAGCTTCCTTAAAAGCATCGCCCAAGGCTATGCCGATATCTTCCACACTGTGATGACCATCTACTTCTAAATCACCATCACAGCGCAAATCCAAATCCAGCTGTCCATGTACAACCATGAGATTTAACATATGGTCGAAAAAGCCGATACCGGAATCAATCGCACTTTTGCCTGTACCGTCAAGATTTAACTGCAGGGCAATTTTCGTTTCGGCCGTTTCCCTGTTTACTGCAGCGACTCTGTTCATGCCCGTCCCTCCACAAAGGCTTTCATTTCGTTATACCAAATATCGTTTTCTTCCCGCAGGCCCATCGAAATGCGCAGACAGTTTTCCAGTCTTGGCGCCTTGCCAAAGCTGCGCACGCCGATACCTTTTTCTTCCAGATACTTGTTTAATTCCTCTGCTTTGGCATATTTAATCAGAATAAAATTCGTTTCCGAAGGATAAACCGTCACGCCGGGCAGTTTGTCCAAAAGGGTTGTCATGCGCTTGCGTTCGGCAATCATCATCTGAATGCGGGGCACATATTCATGGCGCATCTGATAGACAATATCGGCCGTAACCAAGGACAATACATTCATATGATAAGGCATATAGGACTTGCCAATCATTTCGACAATTTCCTTGGCGGCCAACATATACCCCACGCGGGCAGATGCCAAGCCATATGCTTTGGAGAATGTCCGTGCCACAATCAGATTCGGGTATTTTGCCAGCAGCCCCACTGCCGTCTGACCGTAAAATTCCATATAGGCTTCATCAATCAGCAAGGCGCAATTGCTATGGATGTTGGCCGCAATATATTCGATATCTGCCAAAGCATAAGCTGTCCCCGTGGGGTTATTCGGATTGCAGATAACCGCTAATCCGGCCTTTTCTTCATTGACCGTCTGAACAAACCTTTCCTTATCCAGCGTATAATCTTCATTTAACTCTATCGCAATTCCCTGTGCCTGTGCAGCCTTGGCGTAAATGCCATACATGGAAAAAGACGGTACAGGATAAACGATTTTTTTTGCCTTGGTACCGCCAAAGCAGAAAAAGAGTTTTTCAATGATTTCACTGGAACCATTGCCGAGCAAAACATTTTCCTTCTGTAACCCGTGATTATCGGCAATCTGCTCGCAGAGATAATCGTATTCCTCGTTGGGATAACGATTAAAGGCCACACGGGAAAGACGGCCCATCACGCGGTCCTCGACCATCGGCGGCAGATTCATATTGCATTCATTGGCGTTGACCTTTATCTGCCAATCCCGCTCCACCACATCATAGGACGGCATATCCTTCAAACCAGTACGGTATTTTAACATCAAGAGTTCCTCCTCAAACGAATGGCATTAGCATGAGCCTGCAGGCCTTCTGTTTCTGCCAAACGGATAATATCCTCACTGACTGCTTCCAAAGCAGGCTGCGTATAGGAAATCAGGCTCGTACGCTTCATAAAGGTTTCCACGTTCAGCACGCTGTAATAACGGGCCGTGCCGCCCGTGGGCAGTACATGGTTCGGCCCCGCAAAATAATCGCCTAGCGGTTCCGGCGAGTACGCGCCTAAGAACACAGCACCTGCATGGCGCACATAGGGCAGCAGCTGGAAGGGTTCACGGGTCAAAAGTTCCAGATGCTCCGGTGCCGAGGTATTGGCAAAGCGCAAAGCCTGCTGCATATTTTCGGCAATGACAATGAGTCCATTGCGCTCGATGGATGCGCGGGCAATTTCCTGACGCGGCAGTTTTTGCAGCTGATTTTCCGCTTCTATAGCTACCTGCCGGGCCAGCTTTTCACTATCGGTAATCACGATACTTGAAGCCAAGGGGTCATGTTCGGCCTGACTCAGCATATCGGCTGCCGTATAAACAGGGTCAGCGCTATCGTCCGCCACAATCAGAATTTCACTGGGGCCAGCCAGCATATCAATATCCACATGACCATAGACTTCTTTTTTCGCCAGAGTAACAAAGATATTGCCCGGGCCAGTAATCTTATCTACGCGCGGAATGGTTTCCGTACCAAAGGCCAGCGCAGCTATCGCCTGGGCGCCGCCGATTTTGTAGATTTTCTTCACGCCTGCCAGTCTGGCCGCAATCAGCACATAGGGATTGATGGCACCATTTTTCGGTGGCACCATCATGACGATTTCACCCACACCAGCGACAACTGCGGGCATAGCGTTCATAATGACCGAGGACGGATAAGCTGCCGTGCCGCCGGGCACATAGATACCTACTCTATCTAACGGAATCAATGATTGGCCCAAAAGGGAACCATGTTCGCGATACGTCATCCAGGAATTGGGCTTCTGTTCCTCATGGTAACGGCGCACGTTTTCCGCCGCTTTCTTTAAGGATTCAACCACCTGCGGGTCAGCCTGTGCCTCTGCTGCGACAAATTCTTCCTCCGTCACCAGCAAATCCTTGATATCACAGTCCACTTTGTCAATGAGTTTGGTGTAGCGCAGAACGGCCTTATCCCCCTCAAAGCGCACATCGCGCACAATCTGTGCCACGAGTTCTGCCGCCGTCATATCCTTGCCAAAGGTTGCCTTGTTGGCTTCCCGGATTTTCGGGCTCAGTTCCACTTCATCAAAAGCAGGTTTCTGTAACAATTTATTGATGGCTGCTTCGCCTAATTCACTTGCCTTGACTATCTTCATTGTGCCGCCTCCGCTTCTAAAACCTTCCGCAAATCTTCCACCAGACTATGAATACGGTCAAATTTCAGTTTGAAACTCACGCGATTGGCAATCAGCCGTGCCGTTGCCTCCTGAATCGAAACGATTTCCTCCAAGTCATTTTCCCGCAGGGTCGTGCCAGTTTCAACAATATCGACGATGCTTTCGGAAAGCCCCACAATCGGCCCGAGCTCTATGGAACCATTGAGCTTGATGTATTCCATCTGCATGCCCTGCTGACGGAAGAATTTTTCGGCAATATGCGGGAATTTCGTCGCCACCCGGGTATGGTTGTAATCCATAAGTTTAGCCCGCTTCTCTGCCTTGGGCACGGCCATCATCAAGTGGCATTTGCCAAAGCCCATGTCGAGAAGTTCATAGACGTCTTTTTCGGTTTCGAGCAGTACATCCTTGCCAATCACGCCGATATCTGCCGCCCCATATTCCACATAGGTGGGCACATCAGCGGTCTTAGATACGATAAAGCGAATTTTCTTTTCTTCATTGCTGATAATCAGCTTGCGGGATTTATCCGATAAGCCTTCGGCGGTATAACCGATTTTTTCCAACAACCTGGCCGACAGGCCAAAGAGCTTGCCCTTGGGCAGCGCTATGGTAAGATATTCCATTTCAGACTTCATGCACAGGCCTCCAATTCGATTCAAATAATTGACATGTCAAATGTCAATTGTCAACTATCAGTTCAATTCATCCGCCACCTGCAAAAGAGCCAGTTCCGGCGGGTCATTCTCCATTTTTTTTCGATGATGACAGCGAATAATCGCCGCTTCAGCAGTCATGCCGATTTTTTCCAGTTTTGCCGCACCAATTGCAGGATGCTGATAACTTATATACATAATATGACTCAGCCAGCCTTTATCAACTTTACCCAGCTCTTGTGCCTTGGCAGGGAAATAATGTTTCAGAAGAACGGCCCAAACCTTCCCCATGATGTCCATATCTCCCCGCTTCTTGCCAATATCATGCAGAAGCGCCGCCCGCAATAGTAAGTCTCTATCGCCTGTCTGCTGTTTTTCCCACAGTTCCATAGCCGTCCTGGCTACATTTAACGCATGGTACTGGTCAGCCGGATGCATAGCATAAAAAAGTTCTTGCGCGGCAGGCGGCAGGCTTTCTGCCACCCACTGTCTGTCCGCGGGCGTAATTTGGGCGGTCACCGCTCGGCAAAATTGTTTAACACGCTGAATCATGATATATACACGAAAGCCGCATAATTTTTCTGCTGCTGGCTTTCCTTAGCGGCGGTTTCCGTCTGGCTATTGACTGCCAGTTCCACGGACTTGCCCTGCTCACGCAGCTGCGCCGCCTTCTCAATCGCTTCTGTTTCTTTACCGGCAGCATAGCCCACATACACATCTCTGGGCAGGCTGTGCATGGGCAGTTTCTGCCGCTCAATGGCGAGCAAAATGCGCTCAATGCCTAACGCAAAGCCTGTTGCCGGACAGGCCGTACCAAAGTCCGCGAGCAGATGGTCATAACGGCCGCCGCCGCAAAGCGGATACCCTAGTCCCGGCGCATAAACCTCAAAGACCATGCCGGTATAATAGCTGAAATCACGGATGATGCCCAAATCAAAGCGCACATACTGTTCCACCTTATAGGCTTTCAACAGGCGATAAATTTCTGCCAGATTATCGAGCGCCCGGCGGCTCTGTTCATTGAGGGCGATATCATAAGCGCTCTTTAGGAGTTCTTCTCCGCCATTTAAGAGCGGCAGTTTCTTTAATACCTGCTTGGCATTTTCCGGCAGCTGCAACTGTTCCACCAGCTGATTTAATTCCACCAGATTGCGGCGTTCCATAGCCGCTTTCAAATCGGCCTGTTCCTGCTCACTCAGACGATATTGATTGAGGATACCGTTTAAGAATTCCACCTGTCCCAAGCAGACCGTAAATTCCGTCAGCCCGGAACGCAAAAGCCCTGATACGGCCAAGGCTACTACCTCAGCATCCGTAGCCGGACTGCCCGGCCCCATAAGTTCCACACCAGCCTGATAGAATTCACACTGACGACCGGCCTGTGCCTGTTCATAGCGGAAAACACTGCTAATATAGGAAAGCTTCAGCGGCAGGGGACTATCCTGCAATCTGGTGCTGACCAGACGGGCAATGGGAGTCGTCATTTCATGACGCAGCGCCACGGTTTTATTTTCCTTGTCAAAGAGCTTAAACAGATGATTGCCAATACCGCGATTACCGCCCAAACTCAATGTGTCCAGATATTCTATCGAGGGTGTGACCACTTCCTCATACCCCCATTGGGCAAATAGCTCAGCCAGGCGTGTTTCTACCACCCGCTTGCCAGCTGCTTCTGCCGGCAGAAAATCCCGGGTTCCATAGGGAATCTTTAACAAGCTTCTATCTTTTTCCATGAACACTGCTCCCCTCATTATTCATCAATCAGTCTGCCTTGTCAGCAGGTATCCTGTCCAGAACAATCTTATAACCATCCGCACCATAGTTCAAACAGCGCTTTACCCGGCTGATGGTCGCCGTGCTGGCACCGGTACGGGCCACAATATCATCGTAGATATGCCCCCCCTGCAGCATACGGGCTACCGCCAAGCGCTGGGACAATGCCTTGAGTTCGCTGATGGTGCAGATATCCTCGAAGAACTGATAGCACTCCTCCACCGACTTCAGCGACAGGATGGCTTGAAACAACATATCATTCTGCTCATCCCGCAGTTTTGGATTAACCAATTCCCTCTCCTCCTCTTATGCTTTTTATCTTTAATCCTTTAGTTTGTGAAATTATGTCATTCATTATAACATAAGCGTAAACAAAAAAAAAGCCTTGGAATGATTTTTTTACTTTCCAAGGCTTTTTGTTTCACAATATCATCTTATTGAACACATTTATCCTCAACAGGTGAATTCTCCTTTACCCATTGGGAAAACGCTTGCGTGTATTGCGTTTTGCGATTGGCCTGTACATAGGCATAAAATTTGCGTATTTGCTGCGCGCGTTTCCGCATTTCCCTGCCCTTCCAATTGTTCTTTTTGGCCGGAGCAAAGAGATTCGCTCCTCCCAGAGCATATTGCCGTGCCACAATGTCTTCTAATGCCACATCCGGATTGCTTAAAATATCATAGAAGACCGCAAAGGTTGTCGTGCGGCCATGTCCGGCATGGCAATGAAAATGCAGCCAGGCATTTGACGGCAGACTCTTATAAAATGCCACAAAATCATCAATATTTTCATCAGCAGGTGCAGACCGGTCGGTAAGAGGTATGCGTTTATAGCGCATGCCGAGCCGGGCAGCCAGTTCTCCTTCGGTTTCCACCTGCTCTACTTTAGAGTCATAGGCAGAAAATAGCTTTGTATCCGTTTTGCCCAGCGGAACAAACGTCATTTCCTTTCCCATAAGAGACTGTAACTTCTTTTTCTCAGTTTTGATTACAGCAGCAGAATTAAGCTGGTAGTTGTCTAAATTCTTTTTCGTGTAACGGCTTACGGGAATGTCACCGTTAACAAAGCCATGCGATTCCTTGCGTAAATCCACCACATAGATAACCGCATCGCTGCCTGCCACTGTACGAATTTTATCCCGCATCATGGAAAGACCTGAACCGGAAAACGCAGCACTGGCAGAACAGCGCAAACGATCCAGCCCCTGACGACTAGGTGCCGAAGGCAATGACTGCGTAAATTCATCAGTCATAAAGCGCAAACTGCGGGGAAATACTGACCCAGGCCTGGCATCGAGCCGCCAAACGACTTCATCCTGCTTTTCAGCAGCCTGTGCTGCTGTCATCAGCATAATCAGCAAACAGCAAATTACAGCTAATATTCTGCAGCTTGATTTTTCCCATAGATGACTTTTTTTCATCATATTGATACAGCCGTTACTGAAAACTTATAAAAAGCCATAAACCTTCCGTAGAAAGTTAACTTTTATGTTCCATTCCTCATTCACCGCGTCCGCTTTTGCCGTCCTGAAGAACAGACTACTCACGTTTGATATAACGCTCCAGAGGCTTAAATTCCCGACTAACGAATCGGTACATATCTGCATTGACTTGTTGGTGTCAGCTTG
>CADBYQ010000079.1 GCA_902798865.1 Pseudoselenomonas ruminantium
TAAGGATAACGACCATCTCTCCATCCTCGCCAACATCGCCGCAACGATGGATGAATGCAGTGATGAAGAATTGCAAAAACTCTACAACACTAAAGACGCCAACGTGCTCTATGAGCGTTTCGCTTTGGCAAACTAATAAAATCTGAATAGAACATGTCCCTTTTCCACGCAGGAGTATACCCTGTGGAAAAGGGACTATTTTTTTGACAAATTTTGGAGGTAATCAAGATGAAAAAGGCAATCCATTTCGGTGCAGGCAATATCGGCAGAGGTTTTATCGGAGAACTCTTGGTGCGTTCCGGCTATGAGGTGACATTTGTGGACGTCAATGCGGAACTCGTAGATTTAATCAATGAGCGCCGCGCTTACGATATTAAAATCGTCGGGGATAAGCCCGAAATCATCCATGTGGAACATGTGCGCGCTATCAACAGCGCCGCCCATCCCGAAGAACTCACGAAGGCCATCTGCGAAGCCGATATCATCACGACGGCTATTGGCCCGAATATCCTGAAATTCATCGCGCCGAATCTGGCGGCAGGCCTTGCAGAACGCGTGAAGGTCAATCAGCAGCCCTTGAACGTCATCGCCTGTGAAAATATGGTGGGCGGCTCGAGCGTGCTCAAAGGTTTTGTTGAAGAAAACCTGCCGGAAGAAGCTAAAGAAGCCGTGGCTAAATACATCGGCTTCCCCGATGCCGCTGTGGACAGAATTGTACCCCTGCAGAAAAATGATGACCCCCTGCTCGTACAGGTTGAACCCTATGCCGAATGGGATGCCAATGTGACCCAGGCCAAAGGCGAACCGCCGCAGATTGAGGGCCTGACCTGGGTGGAAAACCTCGAAGCCTATATCGAGCGCAAGCTCTTTACCGTAAACACTGGCCATGCTTCCATTGCGTACCTTGCTTACCGCAAAGGCATCAAGGACATTTACAGTGCCATGCAGGATAAAAACATCGTGGATATGGCCCGTAAAGTTTGGCAGGAAACCGGTGACTTGCTCGTGCGTAAGTTTGGCTTTGACCCCAAAAAGCATGAAGAGTACGTCAAGACCACCGAAAACCGCTTTAGAAATCCGCACCTCAGCGACGAAGTGACAAGAGTAGCCCGCGGCCCCAAACGCAAACTCGGCGCCAAAGACCGCCTCGTAAGCCCGGCCACCCAGCTTTTGGCGCAGGGCCAGAAACCCTCGGCACTGGCCACCGTAATCGGTGCAGCCTTCCATTTCGATTACGATGGCGATAAAGAAGCCCAGGAAGTACAGGGCGCTATTCAGGAAAAAGGCCTGCATAAGGCAATCCTGAACTATACCCAAATCCCCGAAGAATCCGAACTCTTCCGTATGGTGGAGAATAAGACGGCAGGATTTTGAGCTTTCAGATAGCAGCAAGCGGCTTGACTTGTCAAAAATGACAGGTCAAGCCGCTTGTTTTTGTTGTTTGTATTGCGATTTAGATGATATAATTATTGCAGGAGGAGTTTTGATATGCTTGTACATCATGGTACGGACTTTTATTCTGCACAATATATACGAAAACGCGGAATTGATTTATCCAAAGGTGAGTGGACAACTGATTTTGGACTTGGTTTTTATCTGTCTACACAGAAAGGTGTAGCTAAGAGACGAGCAAGTCAGGTCGGTTTTAGAAAAGGGCAACGTGGTGCGATACTGACTTATGAACTGGATATATCGGACTTAACTGTATTAAAACCAACGCTGAAGGAGTGGGAAGATATTGTATTGGGGTTCCGGCAATGGGGGAGTAAGTATGAGGAGAGCTTGCCTGCTCATGATTGTATAATGGGGCCGATAGCAGATGGTAAAATAGCCGTAATGCTGGAATTGCTGATGGCTGATAGGATAACAGAACAGGATTTTAGAGATGGTTTGAAGGCAAAGTTGCCGGGAATGCAAATTGCGCTTAAAACGGAAAAAGCGATAAATGCACTGACGTTTCGGGAGGAGTGTGTATTATGAGGATGAAGACAGCTAAATATATGCTTTCACTAAATGATGTAACATTTGCTTATCGGGCTACGGTTATGGAACTGTGCAAGAGAGGTTATTCTTTTAATACGGCTAAACAAATGGTGAAGACAAGTAATCTCTTAGAGGGGGTAAAAGCATCCGATGGAATGTGGTTTCACGACATGAATCAGCGTGATTGTGCTGATTATGTGGAAAGATATCTGAACAAGCAGAAGCGTATTGCCGTGAATTTTTAATAGGACGTATAAAAGCTATCTAGCTTTTTGTGCAGGGATGAAAAATGGATTTGAATGATGTTACCGTTATTATTGATGGCGTTGATAAAACAAGAATGATAGAGATTTGTGATAAACATGGTGGGTTTTATTACATAAAATTTATTAATAATGATAAAATATACAATTACAATATAAATACGAATAGAGTGCGTATATTTAACAATAATGTAAAAGATGATGATGTATTTACTTACTTAAAGAAAATTGCAAAGTTAAATCCTTTAAAAGATAAAAAAGATGGAAACTTATTGTTGAAAAAGTATAATAGTATACGGTATGTACCAGAAGGAAGTGTGCTGAAAAGATATTTGAATGCTTCGATAAATACTATGGCAATTAAAGCATCTAATGATTATATATTTCCTTTTGGTGCAAATAACAGTCAAATAGAGGCTGTAAAAATGCCTTTAAGTATCAAGTAAGTATCATAGAAGGACCGCCAGGTACTGGTAAAACACAAACTATATTAAATATAATCGCGAATATCATAAAACAAGGAAAAACAGTACAAATTGTATCCTATAATAATTCGGCAATTGATAATGTATACGATAAGCTGAAAAGTAGCAATATAAACTTCATGGCAGCTGTTCTTGGTAAGAAAGATAATAAGGATACTTTTGTTAATTCACAGAATGGTAAATATCCGATGGAAATATCGGATTGGCATTATGTGGGGGATATATCAGCGTTAAAGAAGTCTGTTAATCATAAGCTTTTAGAATTACATGAAGTATTTTCGGCACAGGTAGAACTGGCAAAGATAGAATCAGAATTGAAATCACTGCAAACGGAAAAGAAATATTTTCAAAGTTACTTAACTGATAACCATGTTGATATGAAGAAGTTTTCTAGTATTGTGCCGTTATCCTCAAAAAGAATATTGAGATTATTGGATGAGTACCAATCATTTGATGGTAATAAGAAATGGCAGTATGTTTTGTTTTGTAGCTTTTGTGCTTTGAAATATGGGGTAATGAGCTTAAAGTTTTGGAAGCAAGATGTTCAGTCACTTATTGCGTCATTGCAAAACAAATTCTATGAAATGAGGAAAAAAGAGTTAGAAGAACGGAAAGAAAAATTAGAGCATTTTTTAGATACTAGAGAAAGTGATTTGTTGCAAAAAATGTGTGATGAGTCACTGGATATATTAAAGGATATAATTTGGCATAAATATGCTAGAAAAAAGGAACGCAATGTATTTAGTGCTGGTGAACTGCAAAGTAACGCAGTAGATTTCTTGAATGAATATCCGATTGTTTTAAGTACGACGTTTTCAGCATTGTCTTGTTTGGGTACAAATACTATGTATGATTACGTTATTATGGATGAAGCTTCGCAGGTTGATGTGGCAACAGGAGCACTATCATTGTTTCATGCTAAGAATGCTGTTATTGTAGGCGATTCAAAACAATTACCAAATGTTGTGGATAGTAGCATGAAAAAGGAAATAGAGAAAATTTTTCAAAATGCTTTAGTTAAAGAGTGCTTTAGATATACACATAGCTTTCTACAGTCGGTAAAGATGCAATTATCATCAGAAAGATGTGTGTTGCTAAAAGAACATTATCGCTGTCATCCTCGTATTATTGAATTTTGCAATAAGAAATTTTATCATGATGAATTAGCGATTATGACTCAGGATAATGGTGAAGATGATGTTTTAAAAGTAATAATGACAAAAGAGGGGAATCATTGTAGAAACTTGTATAATCAACGTGAAATTGATGTAATACTTAATGATATACTATATAATGAAACTAAAATAGAAAGTATAGGTGTTATAAGTCCATATCGTAATCAGGTGAACGCATTGCAAAAGCAAATAAATAATGTAGAGATAGATACCGTTCATAAATTTCAAGGAAGAGAGAAAGAGTTTATTATAATATCAACGGTGGATAATCAAATTACTAATTTTGTGGATGATGCTAATATGCTAAATGTAGCAGTATCAAGAGCGAAAAAAAGATTGTGCTTGGTTACAAATGGTAATAAAAATAATAAAAAGGGCAATATAAACGATTTGATTTCATATATTAGATATAATAACTTTGAAGTGAGCGAAAGTAAGATTAGTTCTATATTTGATTGTCTGTATAGTCAATATACGAAGCAGCGTCAAGAATTTCTAAAAAAGCATAAGGATATATCTGAATATCCTTCGGAGTGTATTATGTATGATACCTTGTTGAAAATTTTATCGGAAGATGAATTTTCATCATTAGAAGTGGTTTGTCGCTTGCCAATGAATATGCTGATTAGAGATTACTGCTTACTTAATGATGAAGAAAGAAAATATGCGACTAATCCTTTGACACATATTGATTTCGTGCTTGTAAATAGGCTAAGTAAGTTGCCGGTTTTGTTAATTGAAGTAGATGGAGTAGCCTATCATCAAGAAGGAACTAAGCAAGCTGAACGTGATAAAATGAAAAATAGCATATTGGAAAAATATCAACTACCGCTTCTTCGCTTGAGAACAGATGGCAGTGAAGAAAGAGAAAAGATTGTGCAAGTATTGAGGCGGAATGAAAACAAGTAACAATAGCCGGCTTGACCAGTCAAATAATTGACCGTCAAGCCGGTTGCATTTTACATGGGAAGTGTCAAAGTTTCAAATACTCTTCTTCAAGTTTCATTTCCTCAGGCAGTTCCGGTATTTGCCCAAGGATTCTGCGGGTGAATAGTTCAAAGGTGCGCTGTTTTTCATCATGGGCGATGTTCCAGCGGTCAATCAGAGGTTTGTACTGGGGATTAATGGACAGGGTATCCCGGTAACTGCGGCCGAAGGTGCAGTATTTGAAGAGAATTTCCCGTGAGACCTTGTTGAGCCGGGGCAGCCCTTCGGATTCATTCTTGACGAACTGTTCATATTCGGCGGCAAATACCTTGCTGTAACTGTTGCCGTGACGCTTTAAGGCCGATTTGACGCGCTCCTTCATATCTGCCGACAGGGTGGAATTTTTCTTGTAGAACTGCAGGTAGTTGCAGTATTCTGCCGTGAGGGATGGCTCGGTTACATCGCTATAGTGTACGCCCTGAATGCGCTTGCACATTTCCCAACGGAACTGGGCGCACATGCGGATAAGGGTGGTTTCCAAATCAGCTGAGTGGAAGATGGACAGTACCATATGGGCCGGTGTGGTTCGCTTGCGCCCTTCGATTTCCTGCCACATCAAACCGCGGCTGCCATAGTTGGGCATGAGGATGATGTAGGGAAGCACTTCCCGGTTATAGTCATAGCGGTTGATTTTTAGCTCAGGATAGGTGGCGAAGGCGGGGCGGTAGAAACAGCCAAAGTCGATTTCCCGAATGTGGTTAAGCGCTGTTCTGACCCGTTCTACCGTGGACAGACAGGTTTCCAATGGGCGGGATACCGCCTGGGCGTAGAAAGCGGGAATGTAGGAGAAAATGCTGCCGTAGGTCATTTTATTGGCGTTGGCAATCATATTGTGGATTTCAAAGCGGGCCATAGCCTTGGGGTCATTCAGCATGACATCGGCTTCGGGCTGTTTTAAGTTCCCCTGCCGGACTTCTTCTTTCAAATGGTCCGGCCAATCGTTATCAAATTCATCCTTAGATGGCGGAGCCTGCCCCAGCGCGATTTTTTTGAGCCAGTTATAGGCAGGCATAATGAGGTCTTCGGGGTCGTCCTCCCATAAAAGTGCAGCCTTGTAAATCGCGGCGGTGTTTTCTTCGCCGGCGAGTTCCTCGTCGATAAAGCCAAAGAGGAAGAACATTTTGACCTCAGCGGGAATGCTGTCGGTTTCCAAACTCTTGAAGAAAGCAGCCTCGTAGATGGTGAAAAAGTTCTTGGTGATATCGCCGCGCAGACGGCGCATTTCTGCAGATTTTTCGGTCTTGTCCGGCGCTTTCATAAACAGGCGGATATCCTTGGCTAAAGGGTCACCGATATCCCGGCCAATACCGGCAAAGGCCAAAATGGTTTGCAGGGCATTGGTGATTTTGGGAATATTGCCGCTGCCAGCTTCCAGCGCTTCCTGCCGATGGGCTTCGTCCAGTTTAGCCTTTTGGGCGCGGTACTCAGCGGTGAATTCATCGGTGGCGGCATGGGTGTTCTGGATAAAGGCGGTGATGAAGTCAATCTGGGGATGGACCTCTTGGGCGAGGCGGGCAGCCAGCATGATGGCGCCTATGCAGAAATGGATATCGGCAGGATAACATTCCTTTCGCAGCAGTTCATTTTTTTCCTGACAGGTGCGGCAAAGGGCTGCCTGCCAGCCCGTGAGCATGGCGGGCTTATCCGGGGCTGTCAGGTCGTTTACATAGTCAAATTTTTGCGGCTGAATCATTAACGTGGCACAGATGTTTTTATAATCGCTGTAATCGCTTTTCATGCTGTCGCAGAGATTTTGGGCCTTGTTATAGAAATCGTCGAGGGTGTTGATTAAATCTGTGGCTAAATTGATACTGGCAGAAACCATGACCGGGGCAATGGAGGGGGTAGCGGCAATGGCGGCAGCCAGGTCATCTTCGTCATTATAATCGTAGGTGAATAGGATACAGTCCTCGGCGGCTTTGTAATCGTATTCGTATTCCCCGCCACTGGGATGAAAAGCGCCGATAATGGCTCCGTTGCCTGCAGTGAGCTGGACTTCATCCCCGTAACAGAGGGTAAAACTTCCCTTGAGGATAATGGTAATATCCTTCACTGTATCGCCCTTGCGATGCAAAAACTGACCTTTGCTTATTTCAAGCTTTCCCATGTTTGCCGACCTCCTTGTTTTGCTAATACTGCTACCTCGTATATTCGCGTTTTGGAACGGATTTCCTTCATAAGATAAAGGTTTGGTTGTGGGAATTTATTTTTTCATCATAGAGAATAGGGAAACGCTTTGGAAATAGATTCTATTAGGGGCTCTAGCGGTTGACATGGCGGGTTTAGTTTGCTAAAATTGACCTCAGCGATGAAAAAGAGGAGTAGCGCGCACTTAGCGAGGCCGGGAGGGTGCAAGCCGGTCAGAGCGTGAAGGGCACTTTGGAGCAAAAGACAAGAGAAAACTTTGAGGTGGGCTTCTATTATATAGTAGAAACCAATCAGGGTGGAACCGCGGGAATATAGAAATATAGTCTCGTCCCTGTAACGAGTGCGTTACGGGGGCGGGGCTTTTTTAGTATAAGCACGGTCAGCCGTAACAGGAGAAAAAGGAGTTGTACCTATGAAATTTCAGGAAATCATCCTGGCTCTGCAGAAATTCTGGTCAGAGCAGGGCTGTATCTTAGCACAGCCTTATGATGTCGAAAAAGGTGCGGGCACGATGAACCCCTCGACCTTTTTGCGTGTACTTGGCCCGGAGCCGTGGAACGTGGCTTATGTTGAGCCGTCCCGCCGTCCGGCCGATGGCCGCTATGGCGATAACCCGAACCGTCTGTATCAGCATCATCAGTTCCAGGTTATCATGAAGCCGTCCCCGGACAACATTCAGGAACTTTATCTCGAAAGCTTGGAACGTCTCGGCATTGACCCGAAACAGCACGATATCCGCTTCGTAGAGGATAACTGGGAATCCCCGACGCTCGGCGCTTGGGGCCTGGGCTGGGAAGTATGGCTCGACGGCATGGAAATCACTCAGTTCACCTACTTCCAGCAGGTGGGCAGCCAGGACGTTAAGCCCGTAGCTTCGGAAATCACCTATGGTCTGGAACGTCTTGCCATGTACATTCAGGGTGTCGAAAATGTTTACGACATTCAGTGGACGGACGATTACACTTATGGTGATGTGTTCCATCAGAACGAGTATGAGCAGTCCGCTTATGCCTTCGATCTCTCCGATGAAAAACTGCTGTTCGAGATGTTTGACAAGTATGAAGCCGAAGCGGTTCGCGTAATCGCTGAAGGTTATGTACATCCGGCTTATGACTATGTGCTCAAGTGCTCCCATACGTTCAACCTGCTGGATGCGCGCGGTGCTATCTCCGTGTCCCAGCGTACGGCATTTATCGGCCGCGTGCGCAAGCTGGCACGTCTTTGCGCCGAATGTTATCTGAAACAGCGTGAGGAATTAGGCTATCCAATGCTGCACAGGGGGGAGAAATAATGAGCAAGGATTTACTGTTAGAAATCGGCACGGAAGAAGTACCGGCACATGTCATGCCGGGCATCCTTGCCCAGTTGAAGGAAAATGCGGCAAAGGCCTTTGCTGACAGCCGCATTGCCTGCGGGGAAATCCGCACCATCGGTACGCCGCGCCGCACGGCTCTCCTGGTTAAAGACCTCGCGGAAAAGCAGGAAGATGTCGAAAGCGAAAATCGCGGCCCGTCCGCAGCCATCGCTTTTGATGCAGACGGCAACCCGACCAAGGCGGCTCAGGGCTTTGCCCGTGGTCAGGGTATTGACCCGAAAGACCTCGTGGAAAAAGACGGCTATGTCTATGCCATGGTACATGAAAAGGGCAAGGAAACGGCTGAGCTGCTGCAGACCATTCTGCCGGAACTCATCTGCGGTCTGAACTTTCCGAACAATATGCGCTGGCGCGACCTGGACTTCAAGTTCATTCGTCCGCTGCGCTGGATTGTGGCCCTCTATGATGCAGAAGTTGTGCCCTTTGAAGTTGCCGAGGTTAAATCCGGCAAGGTTTCCCGTGGCCATCGCTTCCTGTCCCAGGGCGATTTCACCATCAACAGTGCTGCAGAATACGAAAAGGCTTGCGAAGAAAACTTCGTCATCGTTGACCAGGAAAAGCGCAAGGCCATGATTCGTGAGCAGATTGCGGAAGTTGCCGAAAAGAACGGTGGCAAAGCCGAAATCACCGAAGACCTGCTCGAAGAAGTGCTCTACCTCGTTGAATATCCGACAGCGCTCTGCGGCAAGTTCGAAGAAAAATATTTGCAGCTTCCGCCGGAAACGGTTATCACGCCGATGCGTGACCATCAGCGTTACTTCCCGGTTAAGACTGCAGATGGCAAACTTCTGCCGCTCTTTATCACGGTGCGCAATGGCGGCAGTGAACACCTCGAAACCGTACAGCACGGCAACGAGCGCGTACTGCGCGCCCGCCTGGCTGACGCACAGTTCTTCTTTGACGAAGACCGCAAGAAGAGCCTCGAAGAACACCGCGAAAAACTCAAGACCGTCGTGTTCCAGCAGGGCCTTGGCACCATGTATGAAAAATCGGAACGTCTCGTAGAACTGGCTGGTTTCATCGCGGATGAAATCGGTGCAGATGAAAAAGCCCATAAACATGCCCAGCGCGCAGCGCTCCTGTCCAAGGCTGACTTGGTGACCGGCATGGTTACCGAGTTCACGGAACTGCAGGGCATTATGGGGCGTGA
>CADBYQ010000080.1 GCA_902798865.1 Pseudoselenomonas ruminantium
GCGTCTTCTGCGTATTTAATATCTTTTGCCATTTTTTATTCCTCCAACTAATTATTATTATCCTTCCAGAACTGCGAAAATGTCTTTTTCTGCGATCACGATCAGGTCTTCGCCTTCAACGCGAACTTCCACGCCCATGAACTTGGGGAATAAGATCTTATCGCCAACCTTGACCTGCTCTATGGGAACTTTGCGCTCCACCTCGCCTTCGACCAGCCATACATAACGCTGGTCAAGGGAAAGCAGGCCAGAGATATGGGTGCGGGCCTTTTCGGCGGCATAGCTCGTGAGCATTTCTGCACCGTTGGACAGCGCCAACAGCGTCAGACTGGATTCGGGCTTGCCCGCCAGCACCGAAGCGATAACAGCCGTAGCCGTCAGGGTATCGGCATTGGGCTGATGGTCTTTGACCACGCCGCTCACGCCGTTTTGGATAAACTTCCGGGCAATGCCCAGCACCAGCAGGCTGCGCAAAATCTTGCTGCCAACAAAGAGCTGCGGCGAAGTGCGCTTTAAGACTTCCATCGCCGCAAAGCCAGCCAGAGAAATCACGGCATCCCGGCGGTATTCGGCCAGCCGTTCAGAGGGCGTAATCGCCGCTTCCTGCAAACGTTTTACGGTTTCAATCAGCATTTTTTGGATTTCCTGCAGCTGATAAGCCGTCATCTGCCGTTTATACCAAATATGCACCTTGCGTTCATCCACTGTCACCGCGATGATACTGCGGTTGCGGCGGATTTTGGCGGCCAGCTTTGCCCGTTCTTCACGGTTCAGCACCGCCTGCAGGTGAAAATAACAATTTCCGTACATCATACGGTGCGCCACCCTCTCATTAAGGTCACGGCCCACCAGAGCATCTGGGAGCCTGACGGGTACTGCTTGGTAAGCATCATCTTTCTAAGGCCGCGAAGCAGGAACAACAGCGAAGCCAACGAACTCATATCGAACCAGCCGCAGGTATGGTCTTTAATCCACTGACTGAAGGCGCGCGCCGTATTGCGAATGCTGCGCGTGATGCTGCCGGCATGGGCTTCACTGCTGGCCATAGCCGCCATCTTGCCAAAGCCACGGCTGATTTTATCTGCCACGCCACCAAAGAACTTGCGTTCCAGCCACTGCGCCAGCTGCTCGACATCGGCCTCATAGGCTTCATCAAACACCAGCAGAATGCTGCCGCTGACGGGATTTGCCTGCACGCTCTGCACATAGCTGAGCTTGATGAGCTGTTCTTCGAGCAGCTTGGCCAGTTCCGGCGAAAGCTTGCTCACCCGATAACGGCGGCGTCCGGGCAAGCTCGACACCAGCTTAAAGGACTGCGCCGGGCAGACTGCTGCGGCCACTGTGCGCTGTACCTTGCGTAAAGGCATAGCAGCTGCGCCCATCTTGGGTGCACCGCCACCTGCTACCATCTGGCGAATGCTCTTGCCGATAGCCGCCCCCATCATAAATCCAGATACATAAGACATTCGTTATTTCCTCCTTGCATGCGTCATAATATACTCTTCCACCTTGCGCAGTTCTGCGTTGCGGCGGAGTCTTTCCGGCTCATAAAGGATTAATATGGAACCCGATGTGGTGTTGGTCTGCACGCTGTCAATCTCACAAAAAGCCATCAGCTGGCTTTCAACTTCCGCAGCCAATCCGGCATTGCCAATGAGATTATTGCTATACAAACGCACCCGTCCGGGCAGATAGGACGAGATATCCACAGAACGGATAAATAAATCCAGTTTATTGGTGGGGATTTGGATGTTTCCCAGCAAACTCAAAACGATTTCCTCCCTGCTGACAAGAAAAGACTGCCGCAAAAATCAAGAGCGGCAGTCTCCTTTCTCGTCAAAAACGAATTATATTATTTAGCCTTTTTAGCTTCCTGAGCTGCGATTAAATCTTCGAGCTCTTCCTTCTGGCGCTGCAGTTCAGCAACCGGAAGTTCAGCAGCGGGAGCAGCCTGCTGCATAGCAGCCAGCTGAGCTTCACGCTCCTGCATGAAACGATAACCAAAGATACCAGCAACAGCACCTACAGCCAGACCAATCCAAAAATCAGTTTTCTGGAACATCGAATCCATCCTCCTTAACATAAAACAACATATAAACAGGGGCTAACCCCGCCTATTTCTTTATTGGGTATCCGCTTCCCCATTCTGCCATTGGAGAATAAAACGATAATGTAGAAATATTATCAATTTCAACTCTAATCTTAACAAAACAGAGAACATTTGTCAATGAAAATACCCTTTACCAATTACTATTATAGGTAATCAATTGTTAAATTGTCAATATATTTAGCAAAATCAAGAATAATTATTACTCACAAAAGCAGGTGAATCCTGGCGGTCCCGCGAAATGTAAAATAAATCATTTCACCTGTCTAACACAAAAGAAAGGAACATCTCTATGAGAAAGAAAAATTATTCCGTTTTATGGGGTTGCGCTATGTTTTTTATCGGCTTGCTTCTTTGCTCTGCTCCGGTTGCAGGAGCTAATAATCGCCAGTCTAACATCAACTATCCTTCTTTTATGCAGGGCATTGACTATGGCAAAGGCGTAACCTATGTAGTGGGGCATAATCCTCCTGACTCCGACAGCGTATGCACAGCCATTGCTTATGCCAGCCTAAAACGACAGTCAGGAGTAAACGCAGAGGCACGGATTGCTGGTTTGCCCAATGCAGAAACGACCTACGCCCTAAACTATTTCGGCGTCAGGGAACCGTTGCTGCTTGACGATGCCTCCGGCAAAAACATTATCCTGGTAGACCATAATAGTTTTGCCCAGGCGGTCAAAGGCATGGAGAAAGCCAATGTACTGGAAATCATCGACCATCACAATCTGATTGGTGATGTAAAAACTTCGGCTCCCGTTTATTACCGCAATATGCCTGTCGGCTGCACCTCTACCATTGTTTGGCTGGAATATCAAGAAGCCCAAGTCCCCATAACCAAGGAAATTGCCGGCATGATGCTTTCCGCGATACTATCCGATACCGATAATCTGCAAAGCTCCACGACCACGGATTTGGACAGACAGGCTGTTGCCGATTTAGAAAAAAAAGCGGGCATTAAGAACAGAAATGCCTATTTCCTCGCTATGGAAGAAGAATTGGCCGCCTATAAGGGTATGTCGGACAAAGAAATTTTCTATTCCGACTACAAGGAGTTCACCATAAACGGCATCTCCTACGGCTGTGCTACGGTCGTTGCCCTGACACCTGAAAAAAGAATTGCCTTGGAAAAACGCCTTGGCGATTGGATAGCGAAAAATTATGCATCGCAAAAAATGGATATGCTTTTCTTAAAAATTCACGACCTGGAAACATACGCAGCAACTATCTCCTGCTATGGTGACGGCGCATTGGAATGTGCCGTCCACGTACTAGGCAAAGCAGATGCAAACAGAATTGCCCTTGACAAGAATATGTCCAGGAAAAAGGTAGTCCGTCTCCTTCAACCACAAATAGCCAATTGGGCAGCCAACAAAGCTAAAAACAAAGCCGCATAACCACAAATCAAGACTTACAATGCAAACACTAAGCCCGGCGGCTGATGATACTTTTCCGCAGCTTTTGACAAGCCTGTCTATGGCGAAGGAAAAGTATCATCAGCCGCCGGGCGCCTTAGTACTTCTTTACAACTATGTAATTATTTATTCTCAACCTTATAAGCCACCGCATACATAGTCGGCAACACCAGGAGTGTCAACACCGTCGCCACCAGCAACCCGCTGGAAATCGCCACTGCCATCGGCCCCCAGAAGGAGCTGGCCATCAGCGGAATCATGCCTAAGATAGCTGCCGCCGCCGTCAGCATGATGGGACGGAAACGTAAAATCGCCGAATCCACCACGGCATCATAGGGGCTTTCGCCCTCAGCGATATGCTTCTTTATCTGGTCGATGAGGATGACGGAATTGCGGATAATCATGCCAAAGAGCGCCAATATTCCCAGTTCCGCTACAAAGCCCATCGCCGAATCGGTAATCAGCATGCCCCAGACCACACCGATAAGGCCTAACGGCGCCGTGAGCAGGGTCAACAGCATCTGCTTGCCGCTATCGAGCTGGAACATCAGCAGGGTCATGATGACAAAAAGCATCGCCGGAATCGGAATCAAGAGATACCCCAGCGAATTATTGCTGTTCTCCAGCGCCCCTGCCGGCTCGATATTACAGCCTAGCGGCAAATCTTCCCGCAGCTGCTTCGTTGCCTCATATGCCTTCTGCGTTGCATCATTGGCCGTACCACTATGGATATCGGCCTGCACCGTAATGGTGGGCATCAGATTGCGCCGCTTAATCAGGCCATCTTCAGCACCATAGGATATTTTGGCAATCTGCTCCAAGGGCACATAGCCGGCACTCCCCAGGTAAATGGGCAGGCTTCCGAGCTTGCCTAAATCCTCCCGGTCGGCTACGGCCAGACGCAGGGTGATATCGAGCGTCCGGTCGCCACTGTAGAACTGCGCCGCCGTTGCACCGGTAACTTCCGTGTAAATCATCTGCTTTACCGCCTGTGCACTAAGCCCCATGGCCCGCAGCTTGTCCTGGTCAAGTTCCAGCTTGACGACCTTGCTCTTTTCATTCCAATCCAGATTCACATTGTAGTTGTTGCTGTCAGCCGCCACAATATCGGCTACTCTGTGCGCCAGTTCCTTGGTCTGTTCGGTGCTGTAGCCCGTCACGCGGAGCATCACCGGATAATCGGCCGGCGGGCCGGTCTGAATGTATTGGAGTTTAGCCCGTACATCGGAAAATTCCTCGTTAAACGCCGTCTGCAGTTCCGCAGCCAGTTTTTCACGTGCCTTAACGTCCTTCGCCACCATCACAAAATGGGTGACATTGTCCGTCTCGGCCTTCGGGTCAACCGTCAACACAAAGCGCGGTGTATAACGCCCCACATAATAAGCATAGTTTTCGAGTAAGTCCTGACGTTTCTGCAGGAATGCCGACATCCTGTCGGCCACCTCTTGCGAGGCCGCCTTGGAAGAACCTTCCGGCAGTTTCAGTTCCATCAGTACTTCCGGTCTGGTGGACGTGGGGAAAAATTCCTGCCGGATATGCGGCATCATCAGAAGCGACACCACAAAGAGCGCAACTGTCCCCAGCAATACCACCTGCCGATGACTCAGAAACCATTGCAGCACCTTGCGGAACTTCACATAAAAGCGGCTCTGATAGGGATTGATTTCCCCTTGCGCATCGGTTTTCGGCTCTACCTTAATCATATAGGTGCCCAAAAGTGGAGCCACCATAACCGATACCACCCATGACAATACCAAAGCAATGCCGATAACCGGGAACAGCGCATTACAGAACTCGCTGGCCATGCCCTTGGAAAATGCCACAGGGATAAAGCCCGCACAAGTAATCAGCGTACCCGTCAGCATGGGCTTAGCCGTTGCCTTAAAGGCAAAGCAGGCCGCCTCAAAACGGTTTAAGCCCGCCTCTAACTTTACGCTCATCATTTCCACGGCGATAATGGCATCATCAACGAGCAGGCCCAAAGCAATAATCAGTGCGCCCAAGGATACCTTGTGCAAATCAATTCCCAACAAGTACATGGAGATAAACACACCACAGAGCACCAGGGGAATACAGCAGGCTACCACCATACCGGTACGCACGCCCAGGGACAGGAAACTTACCGCCAGCACAATCACAATCGCTTCCATCAGTGTCTTGATAAACTCGTTGATGGAGGATTTGACCACTTCCGACTGATTGGCCACCTGCCGAATTTCTACACCTGCCGGAACTTCGGCCTGTACAGCTGCGACCTGTTTTTTTAAGTTTTCGCCGAGGTCAAGGATATTGCCCCCATCTTCCATGGACACGGCAATTCCCACGGCCGGCTCGCCATCAAAGAACATCTTATTATCAGCCGGATCGCTGAACTTGCGGCTGACTTTGGCAATATCGCCCAAACGGAAGTTGCGCCCATTCACGCTGATGGGCATTTCCTCCACGGCTTTTACATCGGCAAATTGACCGGACAGGCGCAGGTAGACATTGGAAGAATCCGTATCCACCATCGCCGCTGCCGTCATTTCATTCTGCGTCTTTAACGCGTTGGAAATCACCTGTGGACTGATACCCAGCTCCGAAAGTTTCATGGTATCGAGTTCCACATAGATTTTTTCCTTCTGTTCTCCGATGAGTTCCACCTTTTGCACACTGGGCACATTGAGGAGCAGGCGGCGGGTCTTTTCCGCATACTGCCGCAGTTCCTCGTAGTTATAACCATCGCCGGTCACGGCATAAATCGTGCCGTATACATCATCAAAGCGGTCATTGTAGTAGGGGCCGTATACGCCCTCCGGCAGATTGCGCTTGATATCCTCACAGAAATTGCGCACATCACGCCAAGTCGGTCGAATATCTGCCTTGTCAATGGTATCGTCCAGTTCCACATAGATTACCGTCTGCCCCGGACGATTTTCGCTTTTGATTGCTTTCAGATGCGGCGTATCCTGCAGGCGCTTTTCCAGCTTGTCCGTGACCTGCTCCTGCATTTCCTCGGCTGTAGCGCCCGGCCAGGCCGCCGTCACAACCATCTGCCGGATGGTGAACTGCGGGTCTTCCATGCGCCCCAGCTGGAAGTAGGACAAAACGCCGCCAATGGCGGTTATGATGATAAAATACCAAACCAGCGTCCGGTTCTTGAGACTGACTTCTGTAAGATTCCGCATCAGTCCGCCTCCGTCCGTACCGTCTGCCCCTCATGGAGCTTATGAACGCCGGCCGTAACCACCAAGTCGCCCACATTAAGGCCGGTTACCTGCACCTGGTCATCGCCAAGATTTTCCACGGCAACGGCTTTGGCCGTCAGCGTATTATCCTCGCCTACGACCCAGACCTGTGGCGTATCGCCATCCTGGAAAATGGCCGACAACGGCAACACAACTCCGCCCGCTTCATTGCCATCTCCCTTGATGGCCACACTGGCGGTCATGCCCAACTGCATACCTGCCGGCGGTTCCGGCAGAGAAACGCGCACTTTATAAGTGCGGGTAGTGCTGTCTGCCATCGGCGAAATCTCCCGGATGGTGCCATCTGCCCGGCCCTTTAACGCCCAAAAATTCACCGCTACAGGCATGCCCAAGGACAGCTCGCTGACCTTGTTTTCTGGCACAGCGATTTCCACTTCCATTTCGCCGTCCTGTACCAGGATCAACACCGTTTGCCCGGCAGCGACCACCTGACCTTCTTCCGCCGAAATTGCAGAAACCACGCCATTAGCCCCTGCCACCAGATTGGTGTAGCCCAGGGCATTATGCCCCTGCTTTTGCTGGGCATAAGCGCTGCGATAAGCCGCAAAGGCCGCATCATAATTGGTCTGATACTGGTCAAGGGTTGCACGGGATATTGCATTTTCCTCAAACAGCTGGGTATAGCGTTCGAGGTTCTTTTCAGCCAGTTCCAGCTGCGCCCGGGCCGAGGCCACCTGCGCATCGCCCTGATTGGACTGCTGCAGGACATCGCGGGCATCAATGACCATCAAGACATCGCCCGCCCGCACGCGGCTGCCGGCCTGCACATTGCGGGAGATAATCTGTCCGCCCACCTGAAAGGCCATATTGGTTTCATAACGGCCCTTGACGGTACCGGAATAAGTGCCGCTTTGCTCGCTACTCCCAATGCCGGCCTGCTGTGTTTTCACCAGCACCGGTTTATCCGTCACCGCCTCCTTATGGCCACAGCCACTGACGAAAACCACACTTGAAAGCAGCAGCACCGCCAAAAACTTAAAGTTTTTCACGCACAGCGCCCCCTGTCGGTAATTTTTTGGCCAACTCGACTAAATCTGCATCACAAGCCCTGTCCACCAGCTTATGGAAACCATTAAACAGTTCCTTGACCTCATCCTTGTCCATATCTTCCACCAGATAATCAATCCAGCCTTGAATGACATTGCGCAGATAGTCATGCTGCTGACGGCCATACTCGGTGAGATAGATATGACGGATGCGCCGGTCAACAGTATCCGCCTCCCGATAGATAAAGCCCTTCTTGACCAACAGATTGATGGTGCGGGTCACCACCGCTTTATCGAGATAGAGCATGGCCGCCAAATCGTCCTGCTTGGCCCCTTCCTTATCGTAAAGGCGAATCAGCATACTGTATTCGGAAAAGGTCAGGCCAAACTGTTGGCAGGCCTCTACGACAAAGAGCTGTGAACGGCGGTGCAAGATGGAGAACCAACGCCCCCAGTTTACGTATTCATCCATTTATAAATCCCCCTTAAAGCACTAAGTTGATTCTATCAATTAATTAATTTTACCCCCAAAAATGCTAGAAGTCAATCGTAAACAGCGTTATAATGGAAAGGAAATCTTTGCATTTAGGAGGAACATCTATGACCTGTCCCCGCGTTGGGCATATTGATTTTTTGAACGTTCTGCCCCTTTCCTACAGCTATAATCATGGCGCCGCCCAGGGGCTTTCCATAACGCGCGGCGTACCTGCCGTGCTGAATAACGACATCATCAACGGGCGCTTAGACATGAGCAATACCTCGTCCATCATCTTTGCCCGCCACAGCGAAAAATTAGTGATTCTTCCCGACGTCTGCATCAGCACCGATGGCCCTGTACAGAGCATTCTGCTGATTTCCAAAAAGCCCATCGAAAGCCTAAAAGACGACAAAATTATCCTTACGGCAAAAAGTGCGACCTCGCATTGTCTCTTAAAAATTATCCTGCGCAGTTACGGTGCCATTCCCAATTACTATGTTCGCCATGTCGGCCCGGATAAGCCCATCCCCGTCGATGCCACAGCGTCCCTTTTAATCGGCGATGATGCCCTCTGGTGCTATCATCACCGCGAAGAAGGGCTTTATTACTACGATTTGGGTCAGGAATGGCAGGAACTGACTGGGCAGAAGATGGTCTATGCCCTTTGGGTCGTAAACCGCGACTTTGCCGAAAACAATCCGGAAATGCTGCAGCTGATTTACGACCGCGTAACCAAGGCCTTCCGCAAATACCCGGAACAAAAGGATAAAATCATCCATTCGGTACTAGGCGACAAGCCCTTCACCTATGAGCAGCTCGACAGCTACCTCTACAACACCATCAAATGGGATTTAACCGAGGAATACAAAAAAGGGCTGGAGACATTCTATGCTCTAGCCCATAACATGAATTTAATTGAACATATCCCTGAACTGCATTTCGCCAAGGTCAGGAGAAATTAAGCCTTTACGGCCCAGCGCAGTTTCGTGGAATGTGCCCGGCTGTTGCGGTAACATTCCTCCTTGGACGGACGGATAACCTCCTGCGAAATCTCACGGTAGATGCCCTGTTGGCAGAAATTCTTAAAGGCTTTCTTCACAATCCTGTCCTCGCCGGAGTGGAAGGTCAGAATAGCCGCCCTGCCACCGGATTTTAACGCCTGCGGCAGTTTTTCCATAAATTCATAGAGAACTTCATATTCGTGATTGATATCGATGCGCAGTGCCTGGAACACCCGGGCGCTGCTTTTTTTGATGAGTTCTTCCCGCGCCAGTGCCTGTTTCTTCGTGCTGTAACCTGCCCGCTCCTTCATCTC
>CADBYQ010000081.1 GCA_902798865.1 Pseudoselenomonas ruminantium
CCGTTGGGCGTGCCAAAACGTATGGCCATCAAGCAGGGCACCGGCAGTTCTTCGCCTTTCCCAATTCTGCGCCAGTTTGAGGTAATTGCCGTTTTACTGGTAATCAGCGCATTGACCTTTTCGAGGTCATCAAAATCCGCCGTATAGTCCGGAATGGTCATGCCATATCTTCGATATATCTCCTGCACCAAACCATAGCAGTCAAAACCTTCTTCCATGCTTCTGCCCCGGTTGGTGAACTTAACGCCAATCAGGTCCCTATACTGAATCAATGGACATACACCCCTTTCTGATCTATTCCCTGAAAGCCGCCAAAGCGGGCGGAATTGTTCCTTGCCCTGCAATCCGTCAGCGTGTGATTACAGGTACTTTCCGCTGACTGGCATCCACAGCGAATGCCCTTGTACTTGAACGGGCAATTATTCTTCATATACCGATTCAGCGGGCGGCGGGTTCTGCTGCTGTACTCATTTCCCAGTGTGAAGGTGATACTCTGCTGATTGACTGTGGTTTTGGTTACCACAAAATATTCCTCCAGCTCTGGTTCCGGTGCGGAAAGATTCTCTGTATTGACCACCCGGATAATGACCTGGAAACCGTTTGCCCCTTCAGCCTGTTCCACCATATACTGCAAAGCCTGTGAGGTATTGTCGATGGTCAGCGCCACATTCGGGTCACTGTCATCCGTCTGTTCACGAATTTCGCCCAGCTCGAAGGGAAACGCCTGCCAAAGCTCACCATTCCAGATAATGTCTTCTGTGTTGTAACAAATCCTTGCCGAGTCCTCCGGCAGCTTGATTTCCAGCAGAGGGATAAAACTGGAATCTGTGCTGAGCTTGTTTTTCTCCCGCTTGGCTACTGCTGATAACGAAATCATCTCATACCTCCGTCAGTTCAATCTTGCCGCTCCAATACGACAAGGCTTTGTTGCTCCATTTCTCCACATTTGTGATGCGAACCTCGACCATTTCTTCGTCCGGGTTCATATAGTCATAAGCAGCATCGATGGAATCCGGGTCTGTCCACATAAAGGAATTGGCTGAGAACTTCGCCTTATGGACAACGAAGTCCATTAGCCTCAGATAATCCTTGCGGGGAATGGCATTCCATGTAAGTGTCCACTTTCTGCGTGACCGGGTGAATTTTGAACGGGACTGCATGGAGCCGTCCTCGAATTTAGAGGTAATCGATGTGTTCTCAGATTCTTCCTCAAACGGCCACGCCGGAGCTGGCAGATTATCAGGCCAGTATAATTTTGTACTCATGTTGCTGCCACTCCTTTAATCATATTGCGAATACCGTTCCGATTGGTTGCCACTGCGTTTAGGACAACGCCGACTACCCACTGCTCACCATCCCATTGGGACGATGTCTGTTCAGCTTTGATTTCCGAGCCCGTGTTATTGGTTACATTGACCACTACATTGCCACCTTTATTATTGGTGTAGGAAGCCGGGGCCTCAATGCCACTCACCCGCGGGGCTTTAGGCGCAGCCAAACCGCCTGCGGCAAACTTACCTGCATTCATCGCTTCCAGAATCGGCGCGTACATCTTGGTGGCCTGAGCCGTCATAACATATTCGCCATTGGACAGCCATGCAGGTATAGAATCGGATTTGCCTGTTCCCGGGCCCGAGATATAACCGCCAGCAGCATAGCCATCCACACTACCGCCATCGGCAAAATGAAACAGCCCCTTAAGACCGTTCATCCAGGAAGCCGCCAGTTTTTGTGCGGCAATCTTGGCCATCATATTCAGAATATTGCCGGCAAAATCAGAAAAGGCCTCCGATGCGCTTTTGGTACCTGTGATGAAATCCGAAATCATATTTCCCATTTCATTTTGTACCTCATCCAAGGAATCAATGATATTTTCCTGCCAGCTCTTAGACAGCATCTGCAGATTCTTTTGGGTAAAATCGGCCAGGCTCTGCAAGGACGCCTTTTGCTGTTCAGCTGCCCATTTATCCTTATTGACGCGGTAATCTGCAAGGATACCGGCGACATTGCCTTCTTTTTGCATGTCACTAATAATTTTGCTGTGCACTTTTTCATGTGCTTTCAGCCGTTCATTTTCGGCCTGCTGCAATTTGGCATAGTATTCGGCAGCAATCGCTTCTTTGGTCGCGGTGTCATTTTCATCGAGCATCAGCTCTTTTTCCTTTTCCTCCCGCTCCCTGGCCAGCTGATTTTTGGTAATGGCATATTTAATATCCGCTTGTGCCGCATAGTCTTTTGTTGATTTGGCAAAAGCTTCCTGCGCCAGCAGATTAAATTCTGTCATCGCTTCCTTATGCTTTTTGACCACATCCGTAGATAGCAGTTGCTGGTACTCGGTTACCTGCTGACGCAGTTTTTGAATCAGGTCATCATTGGCACCGGCTGCAGCCAGTTCATCTATCTTTTGATTTTTATCTTTAACTTTACCCGCAATCTCGGCCTGTTTTTTTTGATATTCCGTGCCCTTATGCGTGGCAAAGAACTTTTGCATATCCTCGTAGAGGTCTTCAGCTTTCTTCTGTGCCTTTTCCTGGGCTTTTGCAGCCTTTTCTGCGGCATTATCAGCAGATGACCTGCCACCACCAGAACCGCCGCCACATTTGGAAGCAGAACTACCACCGGAAGGCGTACTCTTAAAGCGATAGCGTTTTCCTTCGGAGGCTTTATTTTGTGATGGATTGACCGGGCCGCTGTTCCCGCTGGTAATGCTGAAATCACCGTTCATGCCCGGCAGAGAATTCCACATTTCCTTGATGGGGTTTACCACATTATCCGCAAACCAGCTGGCAAGACCGCCAAAGACACCAACAATATAGTCATAGGCACTTTGGAAGAATTCCTTGATGCTGTTACAGCAATTATCAGCAAAATTAGCGACCGGGCTCCAAACCGTCGATTCGAACCAATCTGCAACGCCTTGCCATAATCCTTCCAAATAATCCAAGGCCTCCGAAGCCAGTTCAGAGATATAATTCCATGCTGCCAAAACAACATCCGATACACTGGCCCATACCGATTGGAAATAGTCGATAATCGGACTCCATACAGCCGTCACAACATCAAAATAATCGCTGATAATTTCACCAATTGCGTCCCAGGCTTCGCTGACAATATCGGTAACCGAATCCCATAAATCCGAAAACCAATCTGCCAAGGCCGACCAAACAGATTCAACTGACTCGACCACAGAAGTCCACGCTTCCTCTAAACCGGCAACAAAATCGGAAACCGTTTGGCTGACCGAGTCAAAAGCTTCACTGGCCGCTTCCTTGATGGAATCCCAATTCGTCACCACCAGTGCGATACCGGCGACAATAGCGGCAAACAAGGCTGTGTATGGATTGACCAGAGCCAACGCATTAACCAGCCGCTGCGCTGCCCCAAAGGCATACATTCCTGCGGTTGCTAAAGCTTCGCCCGATGTTACAGCGGCCCATGCACCTGCCACTGCCGTCAGAATCGTATACGAGGCGTACATGGTGCCAGCGAACACAGCAATATTCCCCAGCAGAGTGGCGTTTTCCTGAATCGTCGTCTTCAGGTCATCGAATATCTGTTTGACTGAAGTGAACGCGGCCACCACCGTATTGGCCACACTGCCCGCCAATGGGCTGATATTGGTTATTTCATCCAGTATGGCCGTTATGGGATTACCGCCATTGGCAATCGTGGTATTGATGCTTTCGACATAACCACGAAAAATCTGCACCATGTCCCCCAGCTTGCTGACCGTCCCACGAACATCAAATACGGAATCCAAAATATTGCCGATACCGACCAGGGAATTGCCTGCCATCTCCTCAAGATTGGCAAACGCGGCTTTCAACGTGCCGTTCATATTTTCCGTGGCGCCCTTGGTTCGCTTTTCAATGCCATCGTACAAAGCATTGATAGCGTCCTGTGCTAACTGCCCCTTGGAGCTCATTTCCCGCAGTTCTGCGACAGGTTTCCCCATCGCTTCACTCAATAACTGCCAGGCGGGAATGCCATCATCATTCAGGGCATTCATGTCCTCAGCATTGACACGCCCTTCAGAAGCCATCTTGGTCAATGCATCTGTACAAAGACCAATCTGATTTTCGGTCAGGCCAAACGCCGAAGCGGCATCAACAATCATCCGCATCTGTCCGATTGCCTCATCCGCTGAAGCACCCACATTTATCCACTTGCGGGCCATGGGAATCAGGGCGGAACCACTAAAAGCGGATTCCTCCCCCAATTTCTGCATAGAAGCAACCAGTTTCTGCATTTCCTGATTGCCCACCTGGAAGGTCAGGCCTTTTTGGAGGACTTCCATATCCGCTGCAGCCTTTAATGCGGATTTACCGATTTCAGCAATGGTTCCCACCGCAAATGCTCCAGCAAGAGCCGCTTTAACATTGCCGATAGCGGAGGTGAGTTTCTCCATTCCCTTGGCTGCCCGTTGGGGGCCGTCATTGTTACCCAAATCCTGCAAATCTCTTTGGAGCTCTTCCAACCGCCGGATTGCTTCGGCATTATCGGCCGTAATGTTAATCTGTATTCTGTGCTGTGCCATTTTGTCGCCTCCTTTCCTGCTCTTCCGCAAATTTCCTCAAGCTGTCGGCCTGTTCCTGGCTGACCTTGCCCGGGGAACCATTACCAAAATCATCCGGCAACAGCTTCTTGACCGTAACCGGATGTTTTGGATGTCCTGCAGCATTGATGATGGGCGCCGTTACGAAGTTCGCGTAAAAGATACGCTGGCGCTTCATCCGTTCCTCATAACCGCTTATTCTCATATTCAGCTCATACGGTGTAAGACGGCCAATCTCATCCCCGGTCAAATTCAGCACACCATAACAGATAGGCAAAACATAAGTCAGATAGTCATTGAATGACGTTATTTCGTAACCTTGCGTTTTGCCTGTTTCACGTTTTTTGGTATGCTCACCGGGTCGCCATCTTTATCCACCAAGCCTGCCTTTTCGCACATCTTATGCGAAAATTCGTTTCCGAGGAAACCGGACAAACCAATCAGAGCCATGAATAACAAGGCAAAATCGGCAATACCATTTTCCATTTCATCAATCGCCTGCTCGGCCAGCGCTTTGGCTTCTTCGCGCTCCATCCGCTCGCCACCGCCCTGCAGGGCAATCTGGAACCCGTCCACCAAAAGGCTGATTTTCGGTATTTTATTGCCGGTTACCACAGAGACAAGAGATTCACCCGCACGGGCTTCCAATTGTTCGAGTCCAGAAAGAGTAAAGGCGAGAAGATGCTCCTTCTCGCCAATCTCTAAATGGACCCGACGCGAAATACGGTCGTAATACATTTAGATACCTCCACTATTCATTAAAGCGTGTCTGCACCGGCTTTTACATCATCGATGCTGGAAAGGCCGGTATAAAAAGTCGGTGCACCGATGCCTGCCAAGGTGACCGAAAATGTTGCCATATCATCATGCGGTGTGCTGTCGGAAAGTTCCGTGATGTTGTACCAGTTGCGGTCTGCGGTGCCATTGGCTGCATAGCGGCAAAGGTCAACAGCCTCACCCTTGATAAAGGCATCCTTCAAGGCGGTATAGCCTTCATCCGACTTACAGATAATCCCTTCCAGCGAAAGCTCCGTGCTCTTGATGCCGGCATAGGTTTCGCCCCAGCCATTCGAGCTCTTATTCGAAGCGTCGATGGAATCTGCGCTCATGTCAAAATCCGCCGTTGTCTGTCCACCAATAAGCGTCCAGGACGGCGCATCGTAAGTAGCCGTTGTGGTATCGCCATAATTGATATACAGCAGAACTTCTTTGCCCTGCAGCTTATCCGCTGTCGCTTCACGTTTTACACGTCCATTCGGCATTTGTTTCACTCCTCTTCATATTTCACAATATACGTTATCACTGCGGTACCAATATTGGTCACGCCCTTAGCTGTGCCGAACACAATGGATTCCACATAAGAATCCTGCGCCCAGTCATCGAGCCGGTATTCTTCGGCCAAAACCTTCCGCACAGCCATAGCGTAATCCTCAACCACTGTCGTATTGGTATCGCCCTTTGCATTCGGACAAATAATCTGCAGGCCAAAAGTGGCTTCCGCAATCCGTTCGTCCTTGTCATAAGGGCTGTAACGGACTTCATCACAGATGATGAAGCCCGTCAGCTCTTTTGGGAACGTTGCCCCCATAATTGATACTTTCCATGGAATATCCGGAACCCTGTCTTCCAGTATCGCCAACAGGGCATCCGTAATCCTTCTAAGCGATGCCGGTTCCATCATGCACGGGACAGGCGAATTATCCCGACACCACCTTTTCCTGCGCCACTTGTGTTCTCCACGGCAAAAGAAGCATAGTCAAGCTTTGCCTCAAGTTTATCGGCCAGCTCATTATAGAGCTTGTATTTTTGCAGATAGATATCCTCGGAACGATTTCCATCCACCATAACCGTAGAATCAGAACCGACCATAGCCAATGCCCTGGTTCTATATGCCACCACCACGCCGAACCGTTTGATGATTTCAGAGCAGGGAATGGCGATTTCATCTTCTGCCAGCCCAAAGCCAAGCGCCAGCGTTTCCAGATAGCTGTTGGCATAGGTAATATCCGACTCCTCACAGGTCAGTATATTGTCCGTGGTGCAGTCCTCAACTGTGATAAACTCCAATGCCATATCCTCACTCCTCCTACCAGTTCCTTATCACATGGTTAAATCTCGACACAATGGCAGGCTCTTCCGCTTCCAGCGCATCATAAATAAATGGGTCTTCCGCTGTCCCCGGATGTTGTACACGCCGGGCAAAGGCAAAGCCGGAACCTGTCGGCCAGCGCAAAGCAAGTTTTCGCCTTGGCACGATGGTATGCGGCCTGGTGCCCTCATGCAGATAAATCGTTATCAAGCGGGTCGTTCCTACCTCACCGCTGACACCTGTTGCGGTAACCTGTACAGGAGAAGCTTCAATCGACCGTTCCGCTTCTCCTGTACGTGTCGTAAACCGATGATTTGACCTTGCCCGCTCCTGCACATCCCGCAAAGAGATTTGCATAGCTTCTTTCAAGTCTCTTTTCATCTGGCCATTGAGGTTCTGCAACTGGCCAGCAACAATCCTTGCCTGTCGTGTGTCAATATGGAGTGACATGGCCTTATCTCAGGTTACAGGTCAGTACAGCCAAGGCATTCGGCTGCACCGTCACCGAACCATAGACCAGCTGGCCACGTACAGCATCCGAGAAGGTGCCTTCCAAGCGAAGTGCTTCTGTGCTGAGAATCTGCTGAGCGTAGGAAATGCCCTGCCGCGTGCCGGCCATTACCTTGTACAGCGTGCCCGTCGTGTTCGGTACGTTGTTGGACTGGTAGATGTCAAAACCTGCCGCCTGACCGATGAAACCATTAGCCAGTACGCTGTCGGTCTTGCTGGTGCCTGCTGCCACAAAGCGGGAATCTTTCAGCATATAAGCATAGAAAGCCGGCGGCACCACGACAAAACGGCCCGTGCTCTGAACATTCTTTTCATCCAAGGCCGTACGCAGGTCAACCAAAGCCTCATACGCCTTATTGGCAGACGTGATGCTCTCAGGCGTGGTATCATCGCCAATCGTATTGGTAACATCGGTGTAATGGGCAGCGATATGCTGGTCTACCACATCGCGCAGTGCATAGGAGGCACGAGCCATGGCACCATCTACCCAGTTCACATTGGCCTGTACCTGGTCGATATCTTCCACCTTGAAGGCAAAATACTTCGCCTGGTCGATGGTCAGCGTCGTCGGCGTGCCATCCACGCTTTCATACGTGATGTTGGAACCTTTCGTGTAGTTGTTCACCGTGATGTTGCCAATCTGATTGATTTTCACCGTATCGCCCTGATTGCGAATGTCACCCTCATAGTCGCGGTTTACGAGATTACCATAAACCAAGGCCTTATCCAGATGCTCAAGCAGGCGAGCTTCCCAAATCTGAGGTACAAAAGTAGAAATAGCCATTATTTGTCAACTCCTTTACTAATCTCTGACCAATGAGCATTGATTTCCTCACGGGTCATTCCTTTCAAATCTTCCAGTGAATACTGCTTCTTGCCGCCAGTATTCATGTTGGAACCTGTCCCGGTCTGCATGTCATTTTTGACTGCCCAGGGATTATCCTTCAGCCAGCCGGCCACACCGTCCTCCAGCGAAAGCTCCGTGTCACCATTGCGGTAAACCACCGTCTCATCCTCCTTCATGGAGATGTTATCGGCAATAACCTTCAGCATCGCCTCTGGGTTGATGGCCTTCCCGTTCGTAAGGGCTGCCATGGCCTTAGAACGGATTGCAGTCTGGACGCGCCGGTCATGCTCCTCCTTGGCCTTCTTCTCAGACGCAGTGTATTTGTCGGTCAGTTCTTTGACCTGTGCCTGCAGGCTCTGCATCTGGGAACCCAGCTGTGTCGGATCGCCGCCCTGCTGCTGGACAACAGCCAGCAATGCGGCAAGGTTCTTCAAGGACTCATCCACATTACCCCCGTCACGGAGGTTCAGGGAATCCAGTACCTTGTTGCGCTCAATGCGGTTCTTGGCAGCTTCATCCCTGGTCTTGCTGATTGCTTCCTGCAAATCTGCAACCATAGCGCCGCCATTTTCCGTCTTGCTGAGCGCTTCATAAATCTGTGATAGTGTGTATGCCATATTGATTCTCCTTTGCTGTCATAGCTTAGTTGATACTGCCGTTCTTTAACGCCTGCGGCCAGCACCTGGCTGAAAAAAGGCATGAAAAAAGCACCTACCTTCAAGATAAGTGCTTTGCGTATGTAAATTTAGACTCTCAGTTCTTAGTTAGCTATTTCTGTAATGGTTGTTTTCAATTTCCCCATCATTAGGCAAACACCAACAACCCCCATGAAATATTTCGACTGTTTTTCCGTACAAGACGATGAGAACTTCATTATGGACATAATGTCCTTAATTTTGTCGTATACGATTATACCATCTAGATTTTGTTTTAGGCCAGTACAATATGCAATTCTACAGACTTTTTCATCTTCAAATATTATTCTTGCCCAGCCCCACATTTTAATCGTCCTCCATCACAGATGAATAATCATATCCCCCTTGAGCAACCTCGTGAGCCTCCCAAGATTTCATGCCTTGTTCCATAAGCGTGTATTATTCGATTACTCCTTGTGATTTGGGCAATTAATACACCTCTCATGAAAATCAGGTGCATCCTTAATTTCCTTGATTCCTACAGGGGCTGTCACTTTAACGATGCGCTCTGCTACAGTTCCAGTCTCAAAACAATCATACTCATCGATTTCTCTATCAATTATTGGACATCTTATCAGCATATCGTTTTAACACCTCCTGTACCAACTTAGCTGATTCATCAAACTCAACTTCCGAAAAAACTGTTCTGATTACACCATTGTTCATAACATATACCCAACCATTCAACGAACAATAGATTTCACATTTTCCATTCCATCTTTGCAATGAAACTACTGCGTTTTCTATCATTTCCTTAGCCATGGTCTCTGTAACATTGTGAGCTCGTTCGGAATTTACATGATTATCATCAAAAATCAAATTGG
>CADBYQ010000082.1 GCA_902798865.1 Pseudoselenomonas ruminantium
CCCATACAGGTCAAACAAAGTAGACAAATATAAGAACTGCTCCATCACGGCTATAACCTGCTTTAAAAATAGGTGCCAAGGTTTTCCCCTTGACATAGCTATTATAGCGAAGCCCCTATAGCCTGTCAAGTGTTTTTCCTTGGCACCCCGAAAAAAATTAAGAAAAAATTTCAGATTTTCACGTATTCGGAACCCATTTCCAATATCTTTTGCCCATCGCCTTCCAAGGCTGCCGCCAAATCATGAGCTGTACCATTGAAGTCTACTTCCACAACGGTATTGCCAAAAGACGTGCCCCGCACATAAACATTGTTAACCCCAGGAATGCCTTCCAAATAATTCGTTACAGCCGTGATATTCCCCCATTTTCCTTGAGTGACAATCAACTTTATATGCTGGCTGGGATTAGCTGCTTTATTCAGCGCCGCTTCCCCTACCGCTTTGGCTATGCCCTGCGCTGCCGCAGCCAGCGCATCATCTGCCCCGCCACTTGTACGATAGTGCGGTGATTTGCCGGTAAAATTGCCGGCATATACCACTTCACCGGTGTTGGTATTAACCATGCGCACGGCGATTTGTGCTGTTGTTTTCTGTAAATGTGCGACACGATTAGCAAAAAACTCCACCTGTGCCGTCACCAGATAATCCACCGGAGCTTGCACCTTAAGGCTCTGCCATAAGCGTTTATCGCCAGAGAACTGCGCAGCCATCAACTGCCGGCGCTGAGCATTGCTAATCTGCCCCATATCCACCACCCGGCAAAAGCCCTGACCGGTCAAACCATTAATAACGCAGTTTTCCACAGCAGGATAATGCCGCCCCTGGCTGTCCATTGAGACCACCCCAATGCGCGGGTCCTGCATATTCATGCCGATAACGGCCTTTTTCTGTGCGAGTGTCCCCAAGGCTGCGCTAAGCTTTTGCTCCTGCACATCCACCTGTACTTTGGCGGAATGTATGCCATTGACCGCCGAATGTTCCAGCACCTTGTAACTCTTGATAAAGCCATCGGACTGTGTATAGACCCTGTCGTGAATCAGTTTATAATTGGTCACATAACTGCGGCTGTCCACCATAACGCCAATCTGCTGTTCAATCGCCTGTCTGAGTGCCGCCTTTACTGCCGCCCGCTCAGAACTGCCCTGCCCGGTGACCGTCACCATCGCCGCCTCACTTAGCGGCAGATAGGTCAGCATACAAGCGGTCAGGCACAAACCACATTTTAATACCTTTTTCATCCCCCTCACCACCTTGCCCTCATTTTAGCATTTGCCCTCTAAAAAGTAAAATGACCTATCCATAATAATGGACAAGTCATTTTACATCATAATCGCTTATGCTCTATGGGATTCTTCCAAAGCTTTTAATTCTGCGTCACGCTGCTCAACCGGCTGTTTTACCTTCAACAACATCGCATCACCAAAGGAGAAGAAACGGTACTTCATTTCCACAGCCGTCTTATAGGCATCGAGCACAAACTCCCGTCCGGCAAAGGCGCTAATCAGCATAATCAGCGTGGACTTAGGCAGGTGGAAGTTGGTGATGATGGCATCGACAATCTTGAAATCATAGCCCGGATAGATGAAAATCTGCGTCCAGCCACTCTTGGCAGAGATTTCTCCGATGCCGTCCGCAGCAGATTCCAGTGTGCGGATACTGGTCGTGCCCACGGCAATAACCCGATGGCCGGCTTTTTTCGTATCCATGATGAGTTTAGCCGTTTCCTCCGGCACATTGTAGAACTCCTTGTGCATATCGTGCTTCTGGATATCTTCCACATTGACCGGACGGAACGTGCCCAAGCCTACATGGAGCGTCACAAAGCCCAGGTTCACGCCCATATCTTTAAGTTCCTGCATCTGTTCCTTGGTGAAATGCAGGCCGGCTGTCGGTGCAGCCGCCGACCCCTGTTCACGATTGTAAACCGTCTGATAGCGGCCGGGGTCCTGGAGCTTTTCATGGATATAAGGCGGCAGGGGCGTTTCCCCTAAGCGGTCAAGAATTTCCTCGAAAATCCCCTCAAACTTAAACTCCACAATGCGACCACCAAAATCCGTATGGTCGGTCACCACGCAGCTCAGTTCATCGCTAAAATTGATTTGGTAGCCCGGCTTAGCCTTCTTGCCCGGCTTGACCAAGGTTTCCCAATGAGTTGCATCCAGCCGGCGCAAAAGGAAGACTTCCACCTTGCCCCCCGTCTGGTCACGATGACCGATAAGGCGTGCCGGCATAACACGGGTATCATTGAAGATAAGCGTATCGCCCGGCTGCACATATTCCTTGAGGTCATAAAAATGACGATGCTCCATGGTCTTTTCCACAGGGTCAAGCACCATCAGACGCGAGGAATTGCGCGGCTCCACCGGAACCTGTGCAATCCGTTCTTCCGGCAGTTCATAATCAAAATCAGAAAGTAATAACATCATTCAATCCTTCAATCAATATAATTTCTTTAACTCTGCACCACGATAATAATGCTGCAAAATCTTCTTATAATCATAGTGTTCACTATCTGCATAGGCCTTAGCGCCATGCTGAGACATGCCCAGCCCATGGCCCCAGCCATAGCCCTTGATGAACAATACATTGCGGTTCATGGTCATACCAAAAAGCGTACTTTTCAGCCCCAACATGCTGCGCAAATCATTGCCAGTCATGCTGACTTTGCCGGTCTTGCCGACAAAAGTCACCTGTTTGACCCGCCCCGATACCGTGCGGTCTTTCGAGGCTTTGCCAATCTTTATGGGGGACAGTTCAATTTTCTTCAGTGTGCCGATATTTTTCCCACACCTAACGAGCAGCTCGCTGAACTTCTCCACCGTGATATTCTTTTCCCACGGATAAGTCTCCGTCCGCACTTCTTTAGCCGCCCGCAGGCAGTCAATGCGGCTGCCCCATACGTCTTCGCTGTTCTCCGTCATGCCGCCCGAATCCGTATGAAAGAGCGCATCAACAAGTGCGCCGTGACTTTCCAAAACCTCGCCGCTGGTTGCCTTTACCGCCTGGTTAGCCACTGCGCGCTCCACAGCCACGCCGCCATACTGCTGGCAATGGGTTGTTGCACAGACATCAAAGCCTTCTTTGGCATGGCGCTTGCGCTGACGCAGGGCATACGTCCTGGCCGCCACCGCCTGTGCCTTCACCGCCTCCGGATTCCATTCCGCCGGCATTTCCTCTGGCACAACGCCCTGCAGATATTCCTCCGCCGTTATGCGATTAATCAGCTGCAAGCTTCCCTTGTGCGGCAAAAGGCGCAAGGCACCACGATAGGACTTATTATCGTAGGTACTGACCAGCTTAGACAAATTGCGCTCGTCCTCCACCGTCAGTTCCAAGGCCGCGGAATCCGCTTTTTTCAGTTTCCTGCCATTAAGTTCCCAGCCCTTGTCCGTAAAGGTGAGCGTAGCAAATTCCTTGGCTTTTCCCTGCCAGACCACTTTCTTATTGTCCAGCCGCTTCAAAACCACAGGAACATTTCCCGACAGGCGCAGGGTCGTTCCAACTGTCCCCAGCGATACCAAAAGTTCCGGCTGCCAGGCCGCTTCCACAAAAGCAGCCGGCGATAATAACAGGCAAAACAAACTGCAAAGAACAATAAAATGCTTCTTCATCATTCGGCCTCCCCTGCACGCGCCTTTGCCTCAGCTTCAAGCCGGGCACGCTTTTTCGCCTTGTTGTCCTTCTTGCGCTGCTTGCGGATGGCCTTGCTGTACCGTTCTTCTTCGCTAAAGATACATCCGCAATAAGGCTGACGGTAAAGCTCCAATTCCTGGCTGATATCAATGCCCTCCTGCCAGCCGGGACGGAAATCTTCATAATAAAACTGCACACCATATTGCGCGGCAAAACGCTCCGCCGTCCGCTTCATCAAATCATGCTGCTGGTAAATACTGTAAAACAGCGTGGACGTAAAGGCATCAAAGCCATGCTCGGCCGCAAACCGCGCCGTTTCCTCCAACCGCCAGGTGTAGCACATCGTACAACGGCCATTGGGCAAAGCCTCAGCCGGCAGCGCCCGCTTCAAAAAATCCCGCAAGCGGTAATTGTCATCGGCGAAAAATTCCATATTGACCTTTTCCGCAAACTCGCGAGCCGTATTTAAGCGCATCTCCCACTCTTTGTAGGGATGAATGTTGGGATTAAAGAAATACCCCACCGGCTCAATCCCGTCTGCCCGCAGTTTTTTCACCGGATAACAGGAACACGGCCCGCAGCACATATGCAATAGTAACTTCATAACCATAAACTCCTATTCCGGATAAGCAATGCCCAAATGCTCATAACCGGCCTTCGTGACCACACGCCCTCTTGGCGTGCGATTGATAAAGCCAAGCTGAATCAAAAACGGCTCAAACACATCCTCCACAGTATCCGTACTCTCGCTGATAGCCGCCGCTAATGTATCAAGCCCCACCGGTCCACCGCCGAATTTCTTAATCATCGTCAAAAGCATACGCCTGTCCGTATGGTCAAGACCAGCCTTATCCACTTCGAGCAGGGACAACGCCTTATCGGCAATCTCGTCGGTAATGACCTCCATGCCTTCATACTGCGCCACATCCCGCACACGCTTTAACAGGCGATTGGCAATACGCGGAGTTCCCCGGGAACGGCGCGCAATTTCCAACGCACCTTTATCCTCAATGGGGATTTCCAAAATCTCTGCCGCACGCTTGACAATCGTCACCAAAGCTTCCGGCGTATAATACTCCAGGCGCGAGATAATCCCGAAACGGTCACGCAAAGGAGCCGCCAAAGAACCTGCCTTAGTCGTGGCGCCAATCAGCGTAAAGGGCGCAATATCCAACCGGATAGAACGGGCACTTGGCCCCTTGCCGATAATAATATCCAGCGCAAAATCCTCCATGGCCGAGTACAGCACTTCCTCCACACTACGGGACAAGCGGTGAATTTCATCAATAAAGAGCACATCATGCTCCTGCAAATTCGTCAGCAGCGCCGCCAAATCTCCCTGCCGCTCAATAGCCGGCCCGGAGGTCTGGCGGAAATTGACGCCCATTTCATTGGCGATAATTCCCGCCAGCGTGGTCTTGCCCAGCCCCGGAGGCCCATAGAGCAAAACATGGTCCAACGAATCGCCGCGGTTCATCGCCGCCTGAATGAAAATCTCCAAATTTTTCTTGGCCTTGTCCTGCCCGATATACTCGCTTAACTTGCGGGGGCGCAGGCTGTACTGCCAATCATCTGTCCGCTGTTCGTCCATAGCCACAATGCGACCATCATCAATATCCATCTCGTAAAAATCTTCCTCAGCCAAGCCTCACCCCTCCTTAAAATTTATTCAACTGCTTGAGTGCCAGCTTGATGACATCTTCCGTCGTTTTGCACTTGGTTGCCTTCTTGAGCACCGGCGCAATTTCGGCCTGGCTGTAACCAAGGGCCACCAAAGCCGCCTGCGCTTCACTCATCATATCGTCGCCAACCGGCCCTTCCATATCCAATGTCAAAATTTCTTCCACATCATCAGCTGCTGCAAAAGCAACCTTGTCCTTCAGTTCCAAAATCAGCCGTTCTGCTGACTTCTTGCCAATGCCCGGCAACTTGGTCAGCACCGTGGCCTGCTTGTTCTGAATCGCCTTGCAAAGGCTCTCCACAGTGATAGCCGACAAAATCCCCAATGCTACCTTCGGGCCAATGCCTGACACGCCAATAAGCAGCTGAAAAATATCGTATTCTTCCTCACTGGCAAAACCATAGAGGGTTATGCCATCCTGATAGACATTCATATAGGTAAACAATTGGGCTTCTTCCTTTAAGCGCAGCTTGTTCCGCGTAGAACCCGCCACAAAAACCCGATAGCCCACACCATTTACATCCAACAGGCAGTAGTCCGTCTTCAGCGCTGCCACCTGTCCCCGTAAAAAACCAATCATGCTGTCCGTTCACTCCAATAGACATAGAAAACTTGTAACCTTATTAGTATAGCACGAATAGCAAGCAGCTGACCAGTCAAAATTGATCAGTCAGCCGCTGCTTATCCCTTTCTGTTGCTCGAAGTATTGTACACGGGCAGTTTTTACCTGCCATTGTAGATTGGTGAGAAAAGATACTGCAGCATGAAACAACTGGGATATATCCGATAGTGCATCAGAACTTGCCCATTGCCGATGTTAATTATTAACATTGGTATACCGAAAAGAGCCTTGCATTTGCAAGACTCTTTTCTCATTCATCCAATCATTTTTTTGGCGTAATTGCCAACACGCGAACCGGCAATCCCGTAGCCTGTTCAATATTAGGCCAGGCGGCGAACAACAATGCTCCCACCGGTGCTACTCTATCCAGATTATTCAATACTTCAATCTGCAGCTTTCCCTTGCTGAGCACATAGCGTTCGCAAGCCAAATCACCGGCAGCGGCAGCTACAGCACTGGCATCCGTATCCAAGGTTTCATGGCCATTAGCAGCCGCATTGCGCACCTCGTAGATATACTTCAGTGCTTCCAGCGACCAGCCGGGAGCATTTTCATTACCGTCTTCATCTATCCCCGACAATTTATCCATGTCTGGCCAATTCTTTGCCCAGCCAGCATTCAGCGCCACAAAAGCCCCATCCGGGATATCCCCATATTTTGCTTCAAAAGCCTTGATATCCTCCACCGTAACAGCATAATGCACATCCTCGCGCACCTTATCGCTGATATCTATTACGACCAATGGGTAAAGCATATGGCTGACACCAAATTTTTCTGACAGCGGCGCATCTTTGACGAAATGACCTGGAAAATCAATATGCGTGCCAAACTGCCCCGGAAACTTGAATGTTTGAATCAAGCATTCAAGCATAGGATTGCCCCAGTCAAATACAGTCTTGGACAGCTCCACCGCTCCCTCAGGTATACCTGACCAGTAAGGGCTGTCATTGTTCAAGGAATGGCTTAAATCTATCCATTCATATTTCTCCGACTGCAGCTCATTGATAAGATTCCATAACTGATAACTCATAGAATGCACCCCCACAGATTATTACATATCTATATAATAGGCAATATAATACATTCTGGAGGTTATGTCAACATTTATTGCAAAAAATCGCTCAGAGCATTACAAATCATTATTCCTCAAGCGATCATTTCCTTTACATACTGCACGAGAGTTTTTTCATCTGCGGCTATCATCGCTTCCGGTACATAGAGGAAAACGTCTTCGTCAATAGTGCGGGCTTCCTCTGATATATAGCAACCGTCTTTTGTCATAAGCGTAACATCCAGTCTGTCTATTGATATCAATCGCTTGCCACTTACATCGATTAGTCTAGCCGGAAATTCTTCGCCTGCAAAATTGATGGTCATCGTTTTCATGCCACGACCACACTTTTATTCTGTTCTGACGCTCTGTTGGGCTTTTCCGTATCCTGCTTTCTTAGTGCATCAATAAGTCGCACTGCACTGCCTTCGTTAAATTTCTTTGGTCTCTCTTCAAACCGTGACACACACATTTGGGGGATTCTCCTTTACATCTTAATTTTTTGACAGCATCTCCGCCGTCAAGGGGATAGCCAATAACATACCATAAATCCAGATAAAACTGCAAGCTTATTTTTCATTAGCCTTTCTGAGCCAAAACAATGCCAGCAAAGACCAATAGCATGCCTATCCCCATAGCCAGCGTCAGGCTTTCTCCCAAAAACACAATTCCCGAAACGATACCCACTACTGGGACAGCCAGAGATGATATGGCTGCCTTGCTGGCTTCCATATGCTTTATCAAGTAACACCAAAGCATAAAAGCAACAGCAGATGCCAAAGCTCCGTTATAGGCAACACAAGCAATGGACAGTGCATTCCACTCAGCGTACCACTCTCCTACAAATACATTATAAACCGCTAATACTACGGCACCCACCGTCATCTGCCATGCCGTAAGCGACGTAAGGTCACAGCCCATAAGTTTGCCCTTCATGGCAACATTCCCCGCAGCCCATACCATGGCCGCAGACAATGCCAACATAATAGCATACCAATCTCCTGAGGTATCCACATTCAGGAGTAAGCCCAGTCCGGATATGCTCAGCGCTATACCTGCCACTTTTCGTCCACTGAGCTTTTCCTGCAAAAAGACTCTGGTGACACGATATTTTTCACTTGAAATCCTCAATCTACTCCTGTCTTGCCTTTTAAATCAAAGGGCGTCCCTTCATAATTCATGATGCTCACACTCTCTTCAACCACAGTAGCGCATAGCTCTCTTAGACGATTCTGTGCATTGAACAGGTCTTCGTTTGTAGCCGCCTTATCAATAGCCTCTATATCCCGCTTAGCACTTTCAGCCAGGTAAATCACCTTACCTATTTTTTCTTTGCTGGTTGCCAGTGCTACAAGCGGACGCTCCGACTTCTCTCCCAGCATATTCGCCAATGGACGGAAAATATCTTCCGTCAGCACATTTGCAAACTCGATGACCTTAATCTTGTTGACTTTCAGCGATGCCCTGCAAAATTCATCCTTCTCTACAAATCTTGGCTTATTCCAGTCATTTAATGCCCTGACCACACGCTTCGTCTGTTTTTTTCCAGCCAAATCCATCCCTCATTTCGTGCGCTTTTGCAAAAATTTTACTCCTGTACTGGCGCCCCCCGGCTTATCAATATACATTGATAAGCCATGTTCTGCTTCCAAATCTTCCCGTGCACTAAGCACATGATTATCCAACATTTGTATTCCCAAAAACTACGCCTTTTCCAGCTTCGCCTTAAACGAAATTTCCCTTGGCGTTTCAATATCCTCAAACTTTATGACATAGGCACCTTTATCCGTGTTGATATCCAATATTTCGCCTTCCCCCATAATGCGGTGAAGTATCTTATCACCTTTAGCAAAAACCGCTTTTTTCGCAGTCATTACCTGCTCCATTCGTTTTTCCATCCCCCGGATGTAATCCCAGGCATCTTTCTGGACACTTTCCGCAACAGGCTTTGCATATTCCAGCAGCTTATCATCAATCTCCAGCAGGAATCTTGATGGGTACCTCAGGGATGCATCAAAATTCAAACCGGATGCTGCCGACAGATAGAGTCTTTTCTGTGCCCTTGTCACGGCCACAAAGGCCAGCCGCCGTTCTTCCTCCATCGCCTCGGTCGTCCTCGTCTTGCGTGAGGGGATGACGCCCTCGTTCATCGAGCAAATGAAGACATAGGGAAACTCGAGGCCCTTGGCGGCGTGGATGGTCATGAGCTTGACCTTGTTCGCCGAGAGGCCCTTGTCGAGGTTGGTCATCATCGAGGCGTGCATGAGGAAGCCGGCTGTGGAGGCCTCCTCGCCACAGGACGTCTCCCATTCGTAGACTGCCTGGCGCAGCTCGGCTAGGTTGTCGAGGCGTTCCTGGCTCCCTTCGGTGCGCAAGGCCAGCTCGTAGCCGCTCTTGTCCATCAGCTCGGCGAGCAGCTCC
>CADBYQ010000083.1 GCA_902798865.1 Pseudoselenomonas ruminantium
CGTGCCCGGAACCACAAAAATCTCACCATAGCGCTGCGGCCCAAGAATTTTCGGCTGCTCAACTTCTACGCGCATACCTTCCAAGGATTCCCAAAAATCAATTGCATCCTTATCGGGATTAAAAACGGAAAGCCCGTCACTATCGATAACTTTGCGGGGAATCATACGGTCTTTATCCAAAATAATCGGCTTGGGCAAATCTTTGCGGCCGAGCTGTTTTACCTTGCTGGCTTTGATTTCGGTAATTGTTAAATCGGTTTCTTCCTTGCCTTTATAACCTGCTCCGTAATATTCGATTACTTCGCCGTCCACGGACACATAATCGCCAATTCCGGCACTGGTATTTGGTGCATAAACCATAATGCCGTCAGAGGTTTTTTCGTTGCCGTCTCCTTCATCCTGAATAAAGAAAACACTGTCACTTTGACGGAAGGTGATTACGCCGCGAATGTCTTTTACCTTTTTTCCGTTATATGGTGAAATGTGATTTTCTCCCTGAATATCGCCGATATGCAGAGCGGTTTCCTGCTGAGCCGCATAGGCAAGCGGTGCCTGCCAGGGCATTTCCGGTGCCGTGTACAGCCCTGCTCCTGTCAGCATCATAGCGGCCAAAGCAGCCCGCATTAAAGTTTTCTTTTTGGTCATAAACCTGAATCTCCTCTCATAAAAAAGCGTTATGTTCTGTTTGTTATTGTAAAAGTTAGAAATAGTAATGTCAATATTAAAATTCTGACAAAACGATATTTACTTATCGTTTTCTATCGAGAGTTAAAATAAACTTAAAAAAAACAATAAAAAGTAGTACACATCTATGTACTAAAAAGGACATATGACCTTTTATCAATGGTGCATATAGGCTATAATTGATTTGTAAGTCGAAAACGTCTGAAAACTCGTAAGAAATAGAACCATTAAATACAGATTAATAAGCAAATGTCAAAGTTTATGATCGCAGTCAGGAAACAAGGAAACTGGCTGATTAATGCGAAAAAAATAATGACAGATTCTGAATTAATTTGTGTTTTATGCGTGGTATGGACAGCGGGTTTTTGGGGCAGAAGTTAAAACTATTTAAGGGGATGTTTTGATGAACTTCTTGGGCAAAAAAAAGAGTCTTTTGATTGCTGCTGCAATGAGCGTATCCTTTATGACGGCTCCGCTCTCCACCAGCTACGCAGCAGATGTTCCGGCAAACTACACGCAGGAACAGCTGAACAACGAACTGGGCATGGCTGTTGCTTGGTTCCAGAACTCTGCTGAGTATCGTGAACTTTGCTATCAGGCATACAATACGGCGCTTGACCGTGTTAAGGCTGCTGTAGCAAATCACAAGAAGGGCGACAAGCCGCTGGCTATCGTTCTCGATGCGGATGAAACGGTACTGGACAACAGCGCATTTGAAGCTGGTCTGGTTGGTACGGGCAACAGCTACAGCAATGCAACCTGGGATGAATGGTGCGCAGCTGCCAAAGCAACGGCAATGCCGGGCGCAACGGAATATCTGCAGGCCGTTGACAAGATGGGTGTGGAAATCTTCTATGTCACGAACCGTAGCATGAAAACCCAGTATGAAGGCTCTGCCAAGAACATGAAGGCCATCGGCTTCCCGCAGATTGATAAAAAGCATATGCTTTTGAAGACGGACAAGAGCGACAAGATGGAACGCTTCCAGCAGGTTATGAAAGACTATGATGTCGTTGTCTTCATGGGCGACAACACGGGCGATATGCCGATTGGCTCCTACCACAAGAGCCAGGAAGAACGCAATGCGCTCGTAGATGCTCATCAGAAAGAATTTGGCAAACGTTTCATCGTTCTGCCGAACCCGACCTACGGTGACTGGGAACCGGCTCTCGACAAGAGCGGCAACTATTGGAAACAGACTCCGGCAGGCAAGAGTGAAATCCGCCGCAAATCCCTCCGCACCTGGAGACCGATGAAGAGTGCGCAGGATAAGGCAAACACCAAACCGGGTACGGAACAGTAAGACAGAACGAATAGAGAATAGGGGATATTTTAATGAAGAAATCAGTTAAACTTTCAATAGCTATGGCCCTGATGATGGGCGCTACGGCCGGCATCAATACAGTTGCACCTTCTACGGCAAGTGCAGAGATTTCCGATAAGTTCCGTATGGAAATCAATGGTATCACATCATACTACCATGATACTGATCACCTGTATTACAAAAGTAATAACCGTGCTGATGGTAAACAGAATTCTACAGGCTGGAACAACTATACACGTATTCAACTTAATTACTATGTTGATAAAAGTTTAAGCATGGTTGCACGTTTGCATAGTGGTTATGAAAGCTTAGGTTATCACACTAGTAATAAAAACACTAATGGTGCATATTTTGATCAGTCTTATTTGAAATATGATGATAAAAAGAGTAATATGCACTATATCGTCGGTAAAAAAGGTATGACCCTTGGTCAGAGCATGGTATTCAATTCTACCGGTAATATCACTGGTGCGCAGGTTTCTTATGGTAACTGGTATGATCCGTTCTGTGTTCAGCTGACCTATGGTGATAATAACAGTGGAAATCGTATCTGGTCTGCACAGGTAACTAAATCTGTATCCAAGGCGGCATCTTTTAACGCAACGTATGTAGCTGGGGATTCGTTGTATACGAAAACGGAAAAGACAAAGGATCCTACGACTGGCAAGGATATTACTACGACAACAATATTACCTCAGAGAGATAATTTTATTGACTTCGGTGGAAAAGTTAAGTTCCATGGAGTAACTTTGGTAGGTGAGTGGGCAAAGAATCTCGCTCATCATCCACAGTCTGCCTATAATAGTCCTGATGCTAAAAAAGCTTGGTTTGTTGAATTATACACGGGGCCAACAAATGACTTTGGTTCCGTCCTGCCTTTGCAGAAACCGGGAACACATGCGTTCTCTGTTCGTTGGCAGGATATAGGTGCTCGCGGAACTTATTCCCATAACAATACATTCTATGATGATCATAAGGGTATACGTTTAGATTATGGTATGACATTGAAAAAAGGTCTGTCTGCTGATTTTGTATACGGTCGTATGAAGGATAAAGGGACGGATGGCAAGAATAGCGGTGTTTGGTCTAATATTTTTGTGGCCTCTTTGGCGTACAAGTTCCGTTAATTCGTTTCCCCTAAATTTAACCATATAAATGACTGTGAGAAAGTCTGCCCCTTTGGGTAATGCCCGTGTGGGCAGGCTTTTTCATAACATTGCATAAAGAATGAGAGGTAAGCCTAATGAAGTTTAGCAAAAAATCTCAGTTAATGATTATTCCCGCTATGTTGGCATCCTTTGGTGCACTCAGCTTTTCTCCGGCTCCGGCAGAAGCTTGGACGGACCAGACCCATATGGCCATTGAACGTGCTGCTGGCCTGATGAGCTATCAGAACGCTCCGTCTCCGGACGTTTCCAAGACTGTATCGGCCATCAACAAACTCAAGAAGAACGATGGTCAGGGCCATTTCTTTGATGCTTCCAAACCGCCTACGCGCAAGGACGTTGAAGAACAGCTGGAAATGATTGGCCAGGGCCGTGATGATTCCCCGGATGGCTGGATTCTCGGCGGTATCATCAACGCTACCCGCAAGGCAAAAGCTTGGACGGAACAGGGTAAGTTTGATGATTATAACTATGCTATTCTCGGTCATTATTGCGGTGACCTTTCCATGCCGCTGCATATGTCCGTATATGATGACTTCAACCGCAAACATCATCTGAACATTGACCAGACGCTCAATCACAGCGAAGTGAAATGGGATGTTGACGGTGTACCCCTTATCACCAAGGAAATGACGGTTGATGACAGCGTTCGTTTCAACAACGAAGACGAAATCATTGACCATATGCTCATGATTGCCAATGAATCCTTCGAACTGGCTCAGAAACTGCGCAAAGAAAACCGCGAACTGACGCATGACGAAGCCATTCAGCGCGTCAACCGCAGCGCAACCTTCTTCCGCGCTCTGATGCGTTACTGCGGCAAGACTCCGATTCAGACGGATGAATATGTAAAATACGTTAACGCTAAATAAAATAGCATGATAAAGACGCCCGGTGACTGATAATACTTTTCCTTCGTCATAGACAAGCTTGTCAAAAGCTGCGGAAAAGCATCATCAGCCACCGGGCTTAGTGCGTATATTAAGTAGGAACCTAGTATCATTCGTTTTCTAATGAAAACGGCCCCTCCACCAACTCGTGCCTGGAAAACACGTTGGCGGAGGGGCCTTGTACTATTTATGGGTGTTTATGCACGTTAAGAATTCCTGCCCGTACTTACGTAGCTTCTGTTCGCCGATACCTTTGACGTCGAGCATTTCGTCCAAGGTCTGTGGCTGGACGCGGCACATATCCCTGAGGGTGGCATCGGAGAAAACCACATAGGGCGGGACGTGTTCGCGGGTGGCGATTTCTTTGCGCAGGTGGCGCAGATGGTCGAAAAGTTCCGGGGCGGCGGGTTCTTTTTCCTTTTCGGGTTTTGGGACGGCCTGCCAGACTTTTTCCTGTCCTTTGAGGACGGGGTAGGCGGCAGGTTTCAGCGTGACCACGGGGAATTTGCTCTCGGTAATGCCCAGATAATCCGTGGCGATAAAGCGCTGAATCAGGAGCTTGATGTCGGCCAGCGTCCGTTCTTTCATCAGGCCGAAGGTGGAGAGTTTATCGAACTTGAGTTCTTTCACCCGTTTGTCGCCGGAGCCTTTGAGCACCTGTGCGACAAGCGTTAGGCCAAAGCGCTGCTGCATGCGGTAGACGCAGGAGAAGACCTTTTGCGCATCGATGGTGACGTCGATTTTTTCGAGGCCTGCCTTGCAGTTGCCGCAGTTATCGCAGAGAACTGCGGAACTGGTATCGCCGAAATAGCTGATGATGAAGTGCCGCAAACATTCCGGCGTGTGGCAGTAGTCCACCATCTTTTGCAGGGTGCCGAGGTTATGGGCCTTGCGTTCCTCGTCCTCGATGGAGACATCAATCAGGTATTTCTGCGTCATGACGTCCTGCGGGGAGTAGAGCAGAATACAGCTGCCCGGTTCACCGTCGCGGCCCGCACGGCCTGCTTCCTGATAGTAGGCTTCGATGTTTTTGGGCATGTTGTAATGAATTACATAGCGCACATTTGACTTGTCAATCCCCATGCCAAAGGCGTTGGTGGCGACAATGACCTGCACATTGTCGTAGAGAAAATCATCCTGTGCCTTATTGCGTTGTTTGTCGGACAGGCCCGCATGGTAGCGGCCTACGGCAAACTTTTTCTTTTTGAGGTGTTCGTAAAGGCTGTCCACTTCCTTGCGGGTGGCGGCGTAAATGATGCCGGATTCATCGGCATGGTTTTTCAGATAGCGCTCGATAAATTTCTTCTTGTCCTCGCCCCGGCGCACTTCAAAGTAGAGGTTGGGGCGGTCGAAGCCCGTGACATGAATCCGCGGCTGGCGCAGGTGCAGGAGGCTGATGATGTCCTCTTTGACCTCCGGTGTGGCCGTAGCGGTAAAAGCGCTGACCAGCGGGCGGCGAGGAAGCCCGGCGATAAAGGGGGCAATCTGCCGGTAACTCGGGCGGAAGTCGTGGCCCCATTGGGAGAGGCAGTGCGCTTCGTCAACGGCCACCATGGAGATTTCCTGCCGCTCGATGATGTAGCGGAAGTAGTCGGTATCGAGCCGTTCCGGGGCGACATAGACGAGTTTATAGCGGCCTTCGGCAATGGCGTTAAAGCGGAGATTGCTTTCCTCGAGGGATAGCTGGCTGTTGATATAGGTAGCCGGGACGCCCTGTTCGCCAAGGGCGTCCACCTGGTCTTTCATCAGGGAAATCAGCGGCGAAATGACGAGGGTTATCCCGGGAAACACCAACGCGGGCAGTTGAAAGCAGATGCTCTTGCCTGCGCCGGTGGGCATGATGGCCAGGGTATCAGAGCCCTGCAAAAGACTTTCGACCACAGGCTTTTGCGCCGGGCGGAAGTCCGGGTAGCCGTAGAACTTGCGCAGGAGATTCTGCGCCTCGGCAAAATATGGATTATCCATCGAAAAAACACCTATTTCTAATGCAAATTTAATCTGTTTCTCATCGAATTACAACGAATCTATTTTATCATATATTACAACATTTTGCGCCATGAAAAGCGTGGTTGTGGTAAAATAAAAAGGTGTAAAAGGAAAATATACTGGGGACGAACCGTTAAGTAGTCGAAAATATCGATAAATATGTATATAAGTGGACAAATATCTTATATACATATGCTTAACGGGCTGTTTCAAGCTCTAGTGACCGTGTTCGGCGAAAGCTGTTTGCGGGATGAACTAAGTTATCAGGATAAGTTAAAGACTCACCTGCGGATGTAAACCATCAGTCCGCTGCTCTGAGAGTGCTAACCAAGAAACACCGCTAATGTCCTGCGGTGATAACAGGGAAACACATGAGCTTCCTGGCGACATGGGCAAGAAGGAAAATTCTCCTGCAAAGGAAGGTGGCAGAGATGCTCACAACTAAGAAATATGCGTTCGTTCTGGATGCAGAAGGGAAACGATTTGACCCTACGATTGAGCAGAACGCTTGGCGGCTTGTCCGTCAGCATAAAGCTCGATTGGTGTCAAAGTTTCCAATGGTAATTCAATTAAATAAAGTCGTGGATAATCCAAATAACGATGAAATCCGCTGTGGTATTGACGATGGTGCGAACCACGTTGGCCTGGCGTTGGTGCAGAAATGCCAGAACAAGAACAAGATTCTATTCAAAGGGACTATCGAGCAACGTAAAGACGTCAAACACTTGTTGACTATACGCCGTGGCTATCGCAGGTATCATAGATACCATAAGCAGCACCGCCCTGCAAGGTTTTTAAATCGTGCGTCTTCACGAAGAAGAGGAAGATTGATGCCATCGATAATTCAGCGAAAACAAGCGATGCTTCGCGTAATCGACAGGCTCCGGCAATGGATTCGCATTGACGGCTACTGGTTGGAAGATGTGAAGATTGACATTCGAGCCTTGACGGATGGTTATAGACCTTATCGTTGGCAATATCATAAATCAAATCGTTTGGACAATAATCTGCGGCTGGCAACTATTTATCGAGACGGCCACAAATGTATGGAATGTGGCAAGACAAAAACTCATTTTGAGGTGCATCACATTACGCCACGAGAAACTGGTGGTGCAAATACCATTAGCAATCTGATAACACTTTGTCCCGCATGTCATGCACGAACATTTGGCAGGGAATTACAGTTTGCCAATAGGTATTACGTTATGATTGGCTCTGCAGTTCACGTTGAAGGGCTTGACGATGCTCAGCGAGTCATGCAGGGCAAACATTGGTTCAGAGAACAGTTGCAGCAACGAGGCACATTGTCTTTAACGACGGGGGCCGATACCGCCAATAAGCGTGAAGATTGGAATATCGTTAAAACCCATGCAAATGATGCGGTCTGCATAACGGATTTAGAGCCCGATAGTATTGATATAGAAAATTGGACAATCAAACCTATGCGTCGCAAGAATAAAGCTGGCGTAGATGAAGTATGCGGATTTCACCACAGAGATTATGTGACCTATACTTATCGCAATGGCGAAGTTCATACGGGTTATGTCACAGCAATGTATCCCGATAAAGGGCAGTTGAATTTGCAGTCTCCAACTAAGCATTGCAAACGTGTTAATGCTCTAAAAACAAGGCTTTTGTGGAGATTTAATAAGATTTATTGGTTTAAATGTGCTTAGATATGTATATTCGAGTATATTTGACTATGTTTTTAGAAGGAGGAAATCTTCATGGAAGTAAAGCATTGGATAAAGGCCGGCGTGCCGTTTATGGCACTGCTGTTGGCCAGTCCTATGGCGCAGGCAGCGGATTTGAGCCTGCAGGAAGCCATCAATTTGGCATTGGCGCAGAATACCGGTTTGAAAGTCACCCAAAAAGGCGAGGACACGGCCAAATACGCGCTGGAGCAGGCCAAAGGGAATAATGGGGTCAGTGTAGGTCTTAGTGACAGTCTCAGCACCAGTAAAACCAAAGATGCTGACCGTCAGGACAGCAATACGGCCAGCATTTCCGGTAAATTGCCTCTCTATAGTGGTGGCAGGAATCAGGCCAATATCAAAAAGGCGAAAATCGGCGTGGAGTCGGCAAGCCTTACCACGCAGCGGGCGCAGGAGGATTTGAAACTCAGCGTCATCAAGGCCTATTACGATGCGTTGGAGTCGAAGAAAACCGTTGGGGTGCGCCAGGAAACTGTGGACAAGTACCAGGAGCACTATACCAATGTGAGTCAGCTTTATGCGGCAGGTTCCAAGGCGAAGATTGATGTTATCCGTTCGCAGGTGGAACTCAGTGATGCCCGGCAGAATCTCATCAAGGCCGAGAACAGCTATGAGGTGGATTTGGCCGAGCTGCGCAACTACTTGAATATTGACCGCAGTGAACCGTTGAATCTGACGACGGATTTTGCCTATCTTGCCTTTGACCGGGATATGAATGCTTGTTTAGACTATGCCTATGCCAACCGCAAGGATTTGCAGGTGGACAAGAATAAACTTGACCAGCAGGAACAGGCGATAAAGGCAGCCAAAGCAGGATATTTGCCCAGTCTCAATCTGTCTGTGGGGCTTAGTGACAGCCAGCGCTTCCATCCGAGCAGTGAAAACAGTCATACGGCTTCGGCATCTTTGGGGCTGGATTGGAAGATCTTGGACAGCGGCGTGACCCGGGCACAGGTTAAATCGGCTGAAACGGACCGGGATATTGCCAAGCTGACCTATCAGAAGGACAAGGAAAATATTGACCTCGCTGTGCGGGAGGCCTATTACAATATGCGCGAGGCGGAAAAGCGCTTTAATTCCACGCAAGATGCCGTACATCAGGCTGAAGAAGATGCCTTTATCGCACGGGAAAAATACCGCGCCGGTGAAGGGCTGATGCTCGACATCATTGACGCTCAGGAAGCCCTGTCCAAGGCGAAGTTAAACCATATCAGTGCGCAGTATGACTATGCCCGCTACAAGGCCACGGTGGAAAATGCCATGGGCGTAGCGCTGACGCAGGAAGAAAAAGAAGCTGCCGCCCAGCTCGATACCGATGCCGAAATGGCGCTTATGCAGACAAATTTAGGCAGCAAAAGCGACAACACGGCGGATAATACCCGCCAGGTGGCAGAAGAACTTGCCGGAAAAGAGGGACATAAATGAAGTTTGATTGGAAAATAAAGACTGCCATTGCCCTGGTGGTGCTGATTGCCGCCGGCGTCTATGGCTATCAATACTATCAGGGCCAGCAGGAGGCGAAAAAGATAGCGGCGGTGGAAACTACGCCGGTCACCCGCATGAATCTGAAATCCACGGTCTCTGCTAC
>CADBYQ010000084.1 GCA_902798865.1 Pseudoselenomonas ruminantium
ATCCGGCAGGTGGAAACCGGGGGCGGTGAAGACCCCTATCATACGCCGTCAGTAGATGGATATGGGTATGGAGCTTATCAGATAAGCTATAGCAACTGGGAAAGTTGGTGCGCAGAAGCCGGTATAAGTCCTGCGCCGGATATGCCATGGCCGCCGGAAGTGCAGGATGTAGTAGCCAAGCATAAGATGCAGGTACTTTATGAACAATACGGCAATTGGCATGATGTGGCCATTGTCTGGAATGCAGGTTCTGTGGTGTCCTGGGATGAAGCCTATTGGCAGAAAGTCATCAACAGCGGCGGCACAAGAGTGGAGAAAACCATTAAGCTCACCGTGCTTCTGAAGATGATGCTGGTAGCGATTGCCGCTATGATATTTGGTCATGAGGATTGCAAGGTGATTATGGAGTTGTTTGCAGGTTATGGCTTCCGCTTCAAGCGGCAGGGAATGATAAGGGGGTTCCGGTTATGAAGATAGCTCACGTTATGGCAACTGGTGTTATGTTAATGTTCTTGGGCTTTGGAACAGTATCTGAAGCATATTCTATTCCAGGTGTGGACAGACCTTATGACCTGGCAAATTATTACAGCAAAGACAGTATATCCTATGCGGATAGTGCGCCATCTTTCTTTGCACTGCGCGAGATTATGCAGGGAAATGTCTATGACTATACACGGCATATCAAGAGCATTCTTTTTGGCGATAAATTTGAAGGATGGCTGGCAAATCTTCTGGATAGCAATATGCGTTGGCTGAGGGATATGCTGGGGCTGGGAAATAAGAGCCAACTCATCCTCGTCGGGATTGAAAACGGGGGCAAGGATTTTGGTATTCCTGACTGGGTTATGGGAGATAAGCTGGTGGTGGATTATAGCAGTAAGTGGATTAGGTCTGGGAAAGAAGATGATGGTAAATATGGCTGGGTGGCCAAAATCCTTGCGGAAGGAATTGAAAATGCCAGAAAGAATCAGGAAGACTTGGATGAACACATGGGGACGATGAATGAAATCCTCGAAAATTCGCAGGAGGCTGAAGGCAATATGGAGGTCTTGCAGTCAGAAACACAGATGCAGGGTCTTATGGACAGTGAAATTACGCGGCGGGGACAGCTGCTGGCCAATCAGGCATTGGTTCAATCGGCAGGCGACCGATTAAGACTGGATAAGGAGCGGCGGGCTATGCTGGCTGAAGACTGGGTACTGACGCTAAAAATCATGGAGAGAGACAACATGACAGAGCAGGATAGGGCTGTGGGGGTGAAAGGAGGGGCCGGGTTCAAGGATTTTTAGTGAAAATATGAAAATAATTATCAATAATGCAGGATATGAGGCGGATTCGTAGAAGTAATACAGATAGTAGTGAAATGACTGGAGGTCTGTATAATGGATAAGGCAACGATTAAGGCAAAAGTAGAAGCTATGGTGGCGGCACCCAGCTGCTGCAATGAGCTTAAAGAGGCGGGCGAGCGCTATCTGAAAGCTATGGGAACGGCGGATGAGAAAAGTGAGGGAAAAAAGCTCATCGCTGAACTGAAATTGGACGTATGTACGATTGATGATGTAATTGGCTTATTTACCTCGGCAAAGGGCGAAGAAATATTTGGCAAGGAACAAGCAGCCAGCATGGCTGAACATGCTAAGGAAGTTAAGGCCAATGGCGGTAAGTATTGTGATTGTCCGGCCTGTGCTCCGGGTAAGGAACTCATGGATGCAGAAGCAGATATTGTAGGTTGACGGTAAGGCGGCAGAAATAGCAACTGCCGCCTTTTATGTGGAGCAGAAAGGTAACTCAGGTATGGAAGATAGGAAAATAGCGATTATCACAGGAGCATCCAGCGGTCTGGGAGCAGAGTATGCGCGGCTTTTGGATAGGGAAGGTTTGGCTGAAATCTGGCTGATTGCCAGAAGAAAGGACAGGCTGGAAGCTCTGGCTGAAACGCTTGAAACGAAGTGCCGTTGTCTTGCTTTTGACTTAACGGATGAAGAAGCGTTGAACGCATTGGAGTCTGAAGTGACCGCAGCGAAGAGGGTAGTAACATATCTTGTAAATGCTGCCGGTTTTGGCTGCATAGGTCTTAGCCGGGAGTGTCCAAGGGAAAAACTGCAACAAATGGTAAAACTTAATGATATGGCGGCACTGGCTCTTACGGAAATATGCATTCCGCATATGGAAAGGGGGAGCATCATCCTGCAGATAGTTTCCTGTTCTGCATTCCAGCCGATTCCCAATCTGGCTGTCTATGCTGCCAGTAAGGCATTCCTGCTGTCCTACAGCCGGGCATTAAGTGTAGAGTTGCAGGACACAGGTATACAGGTTACGGCGGTGTGTCCATTCTGGATAAAGGACACAGAATTCGTGGATAAAGCAAAAGAAACAGATAGGCATAAGGTGTATCGGGATATGCCTGGAGCGACGAATGCGAAACATGTTGCTAAAGTATCGCTTAAGGAAGCAAAATCAGGTACAGTTGTCTGTACGCCGGATCCCGTAAGTACGATGCATCGCATAGTGGCATCGCTATTGCCGCATTGGTTGTTGGCGAGAGTTTGTAAATGAGCAGAATCGATTTGATTCATTCTAATGGGCGTCTTATAATGGCATAGTAATATTTTTTATCAAAGATATTCGAATGACTTTAGTTGTAGAATGGCAATGATATGGAGCTGTTGTATATGGAATTGGCAGATGTAATCCGTCAGCTATATGGCGAGGATGTTTACCTAACAGATAAGGTGGAAATATCTGGTGGAGATATAAATGATGCTTATCATCTTTATCTAAGCAATGGAGAAAATCTGTTTATAAAGATAAATGCCAATGCGAAGGATGATTTCTTTGCAGCTGAAAAGGCGGGGCTGGAGGCGTTACATAAGGCTGGAGCAGTTACGCCATCGGTTATTGCCTATGGTAAAACGAAGGATAACCTGTCCTATTTGCTGTTGAATTATGTGAGAAAATCACGGCCTAAGAGAACATACTGGGAAGATTTAGGCCATATGCTGGCACAGGTACATTGTGCTCCGGTGGAGACAATAACAGGTAATAGTAGATTTGGTTTCTCGGCGGATAATTACATCGGGCAGACAAGACAGAAAAATACCCGAACAGACAGTTGGATTGAGTTCTTCAGAAATTCAAGACTGAAAGTACAAATGGAGCTAGCTGCCGGGTGTTTTGATAAAGATGACAGGCAAAGATGTCAGAACCTGCTGGATAATCTGGATAAATACCTTGTGGAACCAGAATTCCCATCACTGATTCATGGTGATTTATGGAGTGGAAATGTAATGCCAGATCAAAATGGCAGTCCAATGTTAATCGATCCAGCTGTTTACATAGGCCATCATGAGGCAGATATCGCTATGACGGAACTGTTTGGCGGGTTCTCGCCGGAGTTTTATGATGCCTATCATGAGATTATTCCCAAGGAGTCAGGTTATGCTGAGCGGCGGGATTTATACAACCTGTATCATTTGCTGAACCATTTGAATCTGTTTGGCCGCTCATACCTGACAGCAGTAAGAAGAATATTGAAACGTTATTCGCAGAAATAAGATAAGAGAATAGTTACAGGCGCTTAATATCTGTAACATTAGCATTCTTGCTTGAATTATTTCATCAAAAGTTCCGCAGGGATTCTCTTATCCTTGAAATAAAACTTACGCTCATGTTCGCCAATCATACGCAGTACTCGGCAGGGATTGCCTACGGCCAGAACGCCTGATGGTAAATCCTTAGTCACGATGCTTCCAGCACCAACAACAGTATTATCCCCAATGGTTATGCCGGGCATGACCATGACTCCGGCACCCAGCCAGCAATTTTTGCCAATGTGGATGGGGGCGTTAAACTGATACCCCTTAGCCCTCAGTTCCGGCAGTAATGGATGTCCTCCAGTTGCCAGTACCACGTTGGGGCCGAACAGCGTGTTGTCGTCCACGTAGATATGGGTGTCATCTACCATAGTCAGATTGAAATTAGCGTAGACATTCTTGCCGAAATGCACATGGTGGCCACCCCAGTTGGCGTGGAGGGGAGGCTCTATATAACAACCATCGCCGATTTCTGCTAACATCTTACTCAGAAGCTCTGCACGTTTCGTGCCTTCTGATGGGCGGGTGTGGTTGTAGTCATACTGTAATTCCAGACAGCGTTCCTGTTCCTGCAGGATATCCGGGTCAGTAGGCAGGTAGAGTTCTTTCGTGTGCAGCTTATTCTTCATGGTGGATACCTCCTATTAGAACATGTTTTCCAGATTCATTATAAAGACAATGGAGAATACTGGCAATGCTTATGTAATGCCTGCGGCAGTATCGTGGAAGTGGGGAATTGATGCTGGCTGATGCGCATTGCCGTCATTCGCACCACAAACCGTGCCGTTCACTCCCTAACCATTGAAACTTCCGTCTTATAATCGCTATAATGTATCATGGTGACTAATAGACAAGGGAGACTTGAACTGTGAGAATAAAAATCGCTGTTTGCGATGGTGATAAAGAAGTATGTCGCTATATTGCCGAAATCATCGCCAGGCAAAGGCCTGAGGTGTTGGTGAAGACGTTTTACACGGCGGAAACACTGTTGCAGGATAGGGATGACTATGATATTTACTTTCTGGACATCAAGGATGTCAACGGCATGGAGACTGCCCGCATCCTTCGTTCCCGTGAACAGGGCCTGCATAGCATCATTATCTTTGTGACGGGCTATCGGGAGTATATGCCTGCCGCCTTTGATGTGCAAGCCTTTCATTATTTGCTCAAGCCCATCGACAAGTTGAAATTTGCCAAGGTACTCGAAAATGCCTGTATGGAAGCCAGCTATCTGCAGGCACAAAAGGAAGATTATGTGCTGTTGAAGCTCAACGGTTCGGTCGGAGATTTGCGCAGCCGCCGCAAGGTGTCCCTGCAGGATATTTACTTCATTGAGAGCAACAACAAGAATGTCATTGTCCATACCACTGAAGGCACTTATGAAGTGCAGGGGAAAATGGACGAATTTGAAAAGTCTTTGGGCACAGGCTTTTACCGTTGTCATCGGTGTTACCTGGTGAATCTGGCCCAAATTTCGGCTTACAGCCCGGAAGGAATTCAGGTGACCAACGGCGAAAGGGTTATGTTGGCAAATAAGAAATATGCAGCTTTTGTTAAAGCATATTTACATTATGCCAAGAGAGGCGGCATTGTAAATGTTTGAGCAGTATTTGCTGGATGTTTTTGTTTACGGAGCACTGGGATACTTGAGTTTCCGCTATGCAGAAATAATTTTGACCGGTCAATTTTCCCGGCGCGGTGTGGTTCTGACACGCTGGATTATTCTTTATACGGCAGGCAGTCTTGTTGGGCGTTTCGGGCTGGATTACGCCGTTATGGGAGAAAACAGCGTTTACGGAGGATTTCTCCATATTTTGCCCGGTGCATTGCTTCTGCTTTGTTTGCAAAAAAAATATTTCCCTACCAACTGGCCGAGGCAGTTATTTGCCTTGGCTAGTTTTATTGCCGGCTGGGCGGTGTTGCGCTTTACGGTAAGCCCGCTGTCCTATGTGCTCTTTGATTATTGGAATCCCTTTTGGACATGGCTGGTGGACTACAGCCTGGCGCAGGGATGGATGACAGCAGAACAGCTGCTGGGGGTTATGGGGATTATCAATGACGCAGCCCTTATGGCGGTGTTGGCTTTTTGTCGTCTGGTGCAGCTGGGGATTCTGACGCTGTATCTTTGGCTTATCCAAAAGTTTTTCTGTGGGCGGGATTATGTGTTGTCCTGGACGGAGAGTTTGTTCCTCGTGTCTCCTTGCATAACGGTGTTGGTGATTGACCTGACTTTGCGAGTCATGGCGTATTCGGTGGATAACAGCGCTTTGATGTTGATTTACTATCGGGTGCCGGCAACGCTTTTTCTCCTGCCATTGCTAAGCCTGTTGCTATTAGGTATGATTGTGACAGCGGTCAGGCTGTTTCGTGGTGTGGTACAGTTCAAAGAGGCTGAAGCTAAACGGCTGCTATTGGAAAACGGCATAAACGATATTCATCGACAAGTGGAGGAAATGCAGGATATTTATGGCGATATGCGTGGCTTGCGGCACGATTTGCGGGGACATATTGAGAGTTTGACCGCATATGTGCATAATCATCTGCAAGGGGAACATACGCAAATAGAAGATTATCTGGCACAAATGACCAAGACAACACAGCGATTGGACTTTGCGGATAAGACGGGTAATCCCATCACAGACATCATTCTGCACCAGATTCGCCAGCAGGCGAAAAGACAGGGAATTGTCTTTACGGCTGACTTCCATTATCCTGCGCAGGCGCCTTTTGACCTATACGATATCAGCGTTATCCTCAATAACGGCCTGAAAAATGCTCTGGAGGCTTGTGGCAAAATGCCGCCGCCCGCGGAGATAGAAGTGCGTTCTTACAGTAAGGGAAATCTGTACTTTATCGAAATCGTCAATGATTTTGCAGGAGTCTTAATCTGGAATAAGGAGAATGACCTTCCGTGTACCACCAAGGAAGATAAAAAGCGGCACGGCATAGGCCTTATGAATATTGCCCGCTGTGCGGAAAAATATCGAGGCAGTATGGAAGTCGAAGTGGTACAAAAAGAAAACCGCCAGCGCTTTTGTCTGACGGTCATGCTATTATTGAGATAGTTTTTTCATAATGAGGGATTTATTTATAGCGGAAGGGGAGTCTGCGGCCAGCAGGCGGCGGGTTTCTTTTTTTATCAGGTCGGTTTCGTAACCGGTCACAGGCTGACCAATGAGCTGACCGTAAGGATTTACAAAGCAGATTGTCGGAGCGGCTTTGATGTTGGTAAGAAAGGCCGCCATATCGTCATTGACCAGTAGCTGAGGGATGGGGGTATCTGGGGCAATGGTTTGGGCCAAGGCGATTTTATCATCATTATCCGTGGTTTTTACATCGCCGATAAGACCGATGATTTGTATATCGGCACTTTCATGCACTTGCCAGTCCGTCAACTCCTGTAACAACTGGCGGCTATTCGTATCCTTGACAACCCAAAGCACAAGAATCGTAAATTTGCCGGCAAAGACTTCATTGGTTATAACATGGCCTGCTAAGTCACGGGTTTGAAACTGGGGAAATGCGGCAGGCGTTTGTTTGGTGTTTGAAGGAGCGTGCAGCACATTTATTGCCAAAATGGCAAAGAGAAGGGTCAGCGGCAGCAGAACGTAACGGAGATTTTTCTTCATCATGGTCACCTCATATCGTTTCACACCGATAATCGAGCTGTTCACGCCATGACTATTAGGCGCTAAAAAGTTTTGACGATATAGTTGTAAAGAGGAGCAAAAGACGATAACGCATTATCTTGGTGTACAGGGAGGTAGAGGATTATGCCGGTAAAAATTGGTGGAAGCTATGTGTCAGAAGCAGCTTACAGTTTTGCTCAGGCACAAGTAAAAGACAAAGAGGAAAATAATGGTGTTATAAAAAGTCTAGCAGAAAAATTCCCGAATCTCAAGTTTAGCGTGGGTACGAAGCCTTTTTCCGGGACGGGGATGAATAATGTGTTCATTTCGCCGAAAATCCTCAAACAGATGGAAAAGGACCCGGAAAAACGCATGGAGTATGAAGCGTTAATCTACGATATAGACCATACCGATATACAAAGCAATAGGGCGCCGGGACATAAGCTGAAATCCCACGGCTTTATTATCGAGGACGATGGCGGTTTGCGCAGCTGGGGCATATCCGAAAGTAATGAGGGCAACCTCCGTCAGCAGTCGAAGGTAAAACGCTCACAGAAAAAGAATTGGTGGCAGGAGCTTTTGGATAAACTTTCCAGCCCGGACAAGAAGTTCAACAATACCAATGAACTGACCAACTACTTGCGGGAGAATTTCAATATAGTAGGGGCGGGTATGGCAAAGATTTCCGGCAAATTTTTGCAGAAATGCCTGACGGACGAGGAGAGCCGCCAAAAGCTATTCGATAATCTGAGGGCGGCAGAGGAGTCCTATGCCAACCGTAAGGATGAAGTAGGATTTCAGGGCATGCAGGTCATCATTGACGAAGATGGCGAAATGACAATGGAATCGTCCAAACGTACTGTAAGCATCAACGAAGATAAACGCCGCCGTCAGATTGCCGCCGCGGCAACACAGGGCGATATGCAGGCAGTACTGGCTATTTTGCAGCAGGACTTGCAGGAACTCGAAGATGGATACAAGCAAAATGCCTGTGATGCTGCTGAAGTGGAGAAGGCCAAGAAACTCATCGAACAAGCCAAACAGCAAATGGGCAGGCTGCCTGACCGAGCGCCTACAATGGCTGAGTCAAGTGCCATGACCATCAATATGCTGATATGAAGAAAGCAAAGGCCACGCGATAATTGCGTGGTTTTTTCATTGCCAACGTAAATGGAGCAGGTATTTTTTTATTCACCAAGAATTTCTAAAGAGAAGATATAACTATGTGCTCCTATACGGAGGTGTTTGATGGTGGTAGTGGATGATATAGACGCTTTTTTTCGGAAACAAGGTTTGCGGGCAGAACTATTGACAGAGGTAGCAGCATTTCGTAGACAATATAATGGGCAGGGCGTGCGTCAAATCAGTAAACCACATTTTCCCTACTTTGGCCGCCAGATCGTAGAAGCTGCGCTAAGTGCCCTGCTTACCGGTGCCAATCTGTTGCTAGTCGGACCGAAGGCTGTGGGGAAGAATATTTTGGCGGAAAATCTAACGATGGCTATCATAATAAGACAACTGATTTTCGTTCATACTTCATTTCTTTTGATGATGGTAGCCGGCTTGAAATCATGACAAGACCTGAACTTGCTGATACTCCAAAAGAATTGAACCATACAGGTTTCATCCATCTTGCCTTCAGCGTGGGCAGCAAAGAAAAAGTTGATGAACTCACTGCCCGTCTGAAAAACGACGGCTACGAAGTTCTCAGCGGCCCAAGAACCACCGGCGACGGCTACTACGAAAGCTGTATTCTCGGAATTGAAAATAATCAGATTGAAATTACGGTTTAATATAGACAATACTAGAATATATCATTCGGAAATTCATTCGGAAGGAAATCAAAATATTCGGAAGGATATCAATTTTTGTTGACATCCTTCCGAAAGTATTTATACTGTAGGAAACAATAGATGTGATGGAGGCGTATTCACATGAAATCCTGCAAAGAAATATCAGCGTTATGGGGAATATCAGAGCGTAGGGTTACACAGTTCTGTAAGGACGGAAAGATTCCCGGTGCTGTGAGAGCCGGTAAGCAGTGGCAGATACCAGATGATGCAAAACGTACTTCAGATAGTCGTATCGTTACCGGTCAATATGTAAAGACAGAAACTGAGGAAGGGAA
>CADBYQ010000085.1 GCA_902798865.1 Pseudoselenomonas ruminantium
GGGCTGACCATCACAGCTTGCCCTTTTATTTGGAACAGGCGCCGGCAATTCTTGCCCGCATGCAGCAGGTAAATGGCAGTCAGGCACCGAATACTTTAACTGGGGCAGCAATTGGTGATTGGGTGCGGAGTCAGCAAGTAAAAGCGTATCAAGAGTTAAAAAATCGAAATCAAGGAGACACAGAGTTATGACCTTGTGGCGTCAAAGACGCACATATATTATCTTTATTGCCCTGACCATTTGTATCATTGGCGGAGCTATGGGCGGCATACTTTTTTATCAGGCACAGTTGCGTGCAAAAGAGGTGCCTGAGGCAGAAGCCAGGCTGATGAAGACGAGCCAGCATAGTCCGGTATCTTATTCACCAATTTTAGAGTGGGCTAAGGATATAAATGCTGTATTTTATGAGGTGGAATTCTTTTCGTCAGTACCATTCTTTTTGGATGCAGAAAGCGAATCGACAGCGGCTATTTATCGTACGCGCAGGGTATATCAAAATCGTTATAACCCGCCATTAAGGGAATTTGCTCAGGATTTGTTGGGCAAGCGTCCTATTTATTGGCGTGTGCGTTCTATGGATTTTGATGGTCAGCCGCTGACGCCGTTCAGTAAGCTGGCAGAGCTTTGGACCAGTCCGGATATTGCACCGATGAATGCGCCGTTACCCGTAACGGATTATTCGGGCAAGAATGGTACGGTGTTATTGTATCCTGTCTATCATTGGGTACAGCAGGCCGGTGCTAAGCGCTATGAAATCGCTTTGTATCATGAGAATCCGCAGCTAAATGAACAGGCACAGCCTTTTGCAACATTGTTCGCGGATATGTCAGAGCTGTATGACTCATCGCCGCGTCCATTGCCCAATGGATTTTTTTGGCGGGTGTTGTCCTTTGATGGGGACGGAAATGTGATGGGAACATGGTCAGAGCCTCAGTATTACCGAGTATCGCCTTTGGATAAATGGGAAGCAGGCGTTTTGGGCGATAGTATCAGTCATGGCGGTGGTCATTTTTCCTTTGGCCCGGCAGATTTTGAATTCAGCTATTTAACGTATCTGAATTTCCCGGCCATAAATCTTTCCCAAAGTGGTGATACAGCACAAATGACCCGTGACCGCTTTGAAAAGGACGTATTGCCATTCAGGCCGCATTATCTGTTGATTATGACGGGCAGCAACAGCTTGCGAGCAGGGGAAGACCCGCAGGTGGTTATTGACTGTCTGAAGGATATACAGCGCATGTGTCTGGAAAATAATATTGCACCGATTTTATTGACGCTGCCTGCAATAAATCCGGATAATATTCAGCACATATTCAAAGAGGATACAGCACCGGATTGGCAGCAGCGTTTTGCTGTGGTAAATGACTTTATCCGTACACAGGTGCATATTGATACTGCAGCAGCGATTAAAAGTCCTGGCGGACTCTTGCCGACTGCTTATGGCTTGGATGGCTTGCATCCGGACGCTTCCGGCAAGAAATTGATGGGAGAAAAAATAAATGCTGTTTGGCCGCAGGCAAAACTGTTGGCTGACAGATTATTGATGAAGTACCAGAATCAGGAAGATTAATGCATATCTTTGGGTAAAGGTTTGCAGGGAGGGGAGCCTATGCTGATATGGCTGCGTACACATTGGAAAAAACTATTATCCGGTTTGTTTTTAGCAATTATCATTACAGCTTTTCTGGTGCTGGAATTTTTCAGCCGGGGAGCGGCAGCTATCTTTAATCAGGCAATGATGGAGCAGGATATGCTAAAAGGCGAAATTACTGCCGAAAAAATCATTGCGCATATCAATGGGCATGTGGAATTCAGTCAGTTACAATGGCATGACCCCGATGGAAGACTTATTCTTTATGTCCCGGAAGGTTCCTTTGACGTTCGCCCCTGGGATATCATTACCGGCCATATTAAATCGACGACTATGCAGGAATTGGTCATCCGCGATGCAGCGGTAGCCATCCATCTGGCTGATGATATGACTGTGGATTTTGTGCGGACATCCCCGGATATGCATAAAGTTAAGGAAAAGGATGAAGATTGGCAGGAAAAAGTCAGTCTGGTGGGCAAATCAGCGGAAGAACGGAAGCGAATCGGTGAACGGCGCCGCAAACGGCAGGCCGAACGAATGGCAAAACAGTGGAGTAATTTTGACCGTGAGGAGAAAAAAATCCGCATGAAGCTGAAGTTCGAGAATTGCCGCTTGGAAGTTTTTCACAAGGATCGTCACTATTTACTGTCAAAAGCAAATCTGTTGGCCGATATCAACACGGATGATGATATGATATTGGACGTTTCTACCGGTCATTTTGGTGGAACGATGATTGGCAATGGCGTCAAACTCAAGGGCAAGGTTGATTTTAATGCCGCGGAAGTACCTATGGCAGATTTGCATATCAGTTTTTTGGATGTCGATTTGTCTTCCATGGGTATGGGAATTAATCTCCATGATAAGCTGATTTTTGAAACGCATTTGACCGGTCCGCTTAGTGATATCCATGGGGAAGGTACTCTATATATGGAGGAACTGCATATTCCCGCGTTGGATTTTAAAGGTGTCAGTGGCAAAATACACTATGATGGAGAGAAATTGATTTTCAATGATGTATTGGCCAGTGTCTATGATGGACAGCTTGCTGCGAATGGCGAATATGATTTGGATACCCGCTATTATTTTATCGATGGCAAGGGGACGGATCTGGATACGACGAAGGCTTTGCCAAACAGCAATCTTTCCTGCAAGGTGGACCTGGATATACATTTGGAATCCAAGGGCAGCGGCCGGGAAACGACCTCGTATGGCAGTCTTTGTTCCGGAGAAGGACACTATCAGATTTGGCCGTTTAAGCGTATTTCCGGTAATTTTGAGCAGGGCTACCGGGATTTGCACTTTACAGATGTCGCTATTGAGTTTGCCGGTTTTACCGTGTATACGGATGGTTTGCGCATAAAGAATGGAAAATTGTCGCTGCAGCCCATAAGATTTCATGATACTGTCGGCAATGTGATTGCCGTATATGAGCATCAGTAAAGCGGATTATTCATCTCGATCAAAATACGCGCTTGCTTTTTTATCGTAAATGATGGACAATAGATATACATTGCAAGCGGGAGGTAAGGTTTTATCCATGAAAGTGAATTTACAGGAATTGGCCAAGGCGCTGTCCCAGTCGGACATGCATCAGGGCTATATCGATATTGCCAGTGGCAAGGTCATCATCATGCGGGATGATTTGGGTGAGGAAGAAACCCTGAATCATGTCTTTGAGATAGAGGATGATTGGGAGCATTATATCCCTTTGCCGAATATGGTAGACAGTGAAGGGCATAACCTGATGGAAAGTTTTGCTGCTGCGCAGCGGGACGAGGTTAAGACACGTCTGCAGGAAATTCTGCGTTTGCCTGGTGCGCAGCTGAAATTCCGTCAGCAGATTAAGCACTTATTGTTAAAAACTGCCTGGGAAAAGTTTCAGCAGGAATATTTCCTAAAGGTTGCTCGGGATTACTGTGATGAAAACGATTTGGAGTATGAAGAACAATGACGGTAATGGTACAGTGTTACGCGATTTTTTGGCTGCTTACCTCGATTGCTTCCTTGAAGATGGTCATGGAACGGCTGGGTGCCGATGAAGATGACGAGCGGCAAAAAGAGCAACGGGATGAACTGGATGCCATGGGGAAGATGTTTTCCGGCGAGTTCATCAGTCGTATGTTTATCCTGATTGGGGCACTTCTGCTCATCTTTGACTGTGTGGGGATGTTTTTGGCTTACCAGTATGTGGACTTTCGTCCCTGGCAGCTTGTTGTATTCTATCTTTCCATTGCAGCATTGACTGGTGATCTGGCACATAATATTTACCGTTATCGGGGACTGCGGGCGGAAGGTGCTGATGTTTCGGCAATTTTGACGGAGAGTATCGACGATATTAAATCCGGTTGGAATCTGTTGACGCTGGCAGCTATTGGCGGTAAATTGATTTTGGGTGTCCTTTTGGTACTTTGGACGGTCTTCCCGTCTTAAATTAGTAGGAATTATCGCTGAAATGTGGTATGATATATCATAGTAAACAGTTCAGGGGGGATTCTCATGGTTAGTGAAGAAACTATGATGTTTAAGATGGGCGGCGAGGAAAACAAAGCCGAGACGATTATTCGTCAGGCCAGCGCCGCTATGGAAGAAAAGGGCTATAATCCCGTCAATCAGCTGGTAGGTTACCTGCTGTCCGGGGACCCGGCTTATGTGACCAGCTACAAGGAAGCGCGGAGCCTTATCCGCAAGCTGGAACGAGATGAATTATTGGAGGAACTGGTGCGTTCCTATTTGGAGAAACTGAAGAAATGAAACGTTATATGTCGTTAGACATTGGTGACCGTACGGTCGGTATTGCCGTAAGTGACTTATTGGGGCTCACGGCTCAGGGCGTGGAAACCATCCGCCGTGGTGAGCTTGACGCTGACCTCAACCGGCTAGACGAACTGATTGCGCAGTATGAAGTGGACGAGCTGGTATCCGGCTATCCGAAAAATATGAATGGCACGGAAGGGGAACGCTGCCAGATTGTTAAAGACTTTATGGCAGAGGTGTCCAAGCGCCACCCGGATTTGCCTGTGCACTTCTGGGATGAACGCCTTTCCACCGTGGCGGCCACCCGCTCACTGATTGAAGCGGATGTATCCCGCAAGAAGCGGCGCAAGGTCATTGATAAGATGGCGGCAGTATTTATCCTGCAAGGCTGGCTTGACAGTCTTCATTGAGATAGGATAAAATAAATTGTCAATTAATCTACAGAGGTGAAAAAAATGGCAAATAAAGAAGATATGCAGGACGATGGCATTGTTGTCGTAATGACCGACCAGGACGGCAACGAATACTATTACGAGGAAGAAATGATTATCCCCGTAGGCGACGAAAAATATGCGTTGCTGATTGGCATTCATAACGACGAAGATGGTCATGGCCATTGCGGTTGTGGCTGTGGTTGCGAGGATGAGGAAGAAGATGTCATCATCGCCAAAATCGTCAAGGGTGCTGACGGCGAAGACGAGTACGTTGAGCCCACCGATGAGGAATTCGAGGCGGTACAGAAAGCCTACGACGCTCTGGTTGAAGAATCGGAACAGGAGTAAAATAGGTAATAAGCTGCCATTCTTTGCAGAATGGCAGTTTTTCGTTTTGCCGAAAAAACAGGACAGGAGATGTTGGTGTGGGGGATTTGCTATCCAAAATTGGGGAGTTTAAGGATAAGCTGGGAAAATGGCTGAATGGTGAAGATGTGGAGCTCGGAAATATCCACGATGGGATGAAGAAGGGAACGGATTTTTTCCATTCGCTGACTTGGAAACATTGGACGGCTATAGGCGTTTCCTTTGTGGTGGTCATTGCGCTGGCGGTGGTACTCGCGTTTTACACCGCCGATGAAGCGGCACCGAAGAACCTTGACCCCAATCAGACCATCTTCCTTTCGGTCAAAAATGGCATGAGCGCCAGTGACATCAGTGACGAACTCGTCAAGCATGGCATTATCACCAACAAAAAGGCTTTTTGGCTGCAGGTGAAGAAAAGCGATGCGGCGGATAAGTTCAAGTCCGGCACCTATGCGTTCAAGCCCAATACGCCGCCGGAAGAAATCATCAATAAGCTGGTGAACGGGGAAACTACTCAGGTTAAGTTCACCATTCCTGAAGGTTTTGGCATCAAGGAAATCGCCAAACGCCTCAGTGATGAAGGGCTAGTGGACGAGGAGGAGTTCCTGCGCAAGGCCAAGGATTTTGCCCCTTATAGCTATATCAAGCGGGATAAGGACATTCGTTATGCCTGCGAAGGGTTTTTGTTCCCCGATACTTATGTGCTCCATGATGACCCGACGGTGGATGGCATTTTGAAGATGATGGCCGAGGATATGGATAACCGCCTGACGCCAAAAATGCGGAAGCGGGCGGCGGAGATGGATCTTTCCATCCATGAGCTGATTACATTGGCATCATTGGTGGAGAAGGAAGCCATGTACGAAGAAGACCGGCCGATTATCGCGCAGGTGTTCTTCAAGCGGCTGAAAATCGGCATGCCCCTGCAGACGGATACCACGATTCAGTATCTCTTGGATGCGCCCAAGGAAGATGTGAGCATCAAGGATACGAAGATTGAGTCTCCTTATAATACCTATCAGATTAAGGGCCTGCCCCCAGGGCCGATTGCCAGCCCGGGCATGGCGGCCATTGAGGCGGTACTCTATCCTGCGGATACGGATTACCTGTACTTCGTGGCTGACCGCAAGGGTCATAATCACTACTCAAAATCCTACGCTGAACATCAGCAGATTGTAGAACAGGTGCGATAAATTTGGAAGAATTATTACGGGAGATGGAGAGCTATGCGGCTCTCCATCATGTTCCCATCATCAACGAACGCGGGCGGCAGGCCTTTCTGCAGGTCGTGCAGGAGGCAAAGCCCCATCGTGTACTCGAAATCGGCACAGCCATCGGCTATTCTAGCCTGCTGATGGCGCAACATGGTGCCGCAGATATTGAAATCACGACATTAGAGCTCAGTGACGAACGGATAAAGACGGCACAGGGCTATATTGACCGGTCAGCATACGCTGACCGGATTCATATTATGGGCGGTGACGCGGCGGAAAATCTGCTGAAACTGCAATTGACCGGTCAAGAATTTGACTTTGTGTTTATTGACGCGGCTAAGGGGCAGTATGTGGACTATTTCCATAAGATACAGCCAATGCTGGCCGATAAGGCCGTGATTCTGGCGGATAATGTGCTGTTTCGCGGCTATGTCAAGGGCGATGTGCCCACGCCGCGGCGCTTTAAGACGATTGTCAAACGCCTGCGGGAGTATATCGAGCTGGTCAGCCAGCCGCCCTATGTAACGGAAATACTGGAAAACGGCGATGGACTCGCCGTCACGAGGAGATTGGATACATGATCAAGAAACCTGAACTTCTGGCGCCTGCCGGGAATTTGGAAAAGATGAAAATGGCAGTTCTCTATGGTGCCGATGCGGTATATACAGCGATATGGAAAAACTGCCGGATTATCTGCGCTACTTGCAGGAAATTAACGTAGATGCCCTGCTCGTGGCTGATTTGGGCGTATTTATGCTCTGCCGCAAGCTGATTCCCAATATGGAACTCCACATCAGCACGCAGGCGAACAATACCAACTGGGCGACGGTCAATGCCTGGAAAGAATTAGGTGCCAAGCGCGTGGTGCTCGCCCGCGAAATGAGCCTCAACGAAATCCGTGAAATCCGCGAGAAATGTACTGTGGATTTGGAAATGTTTATGCATGGGGCCATGTGTATTTCGTACTCGGGCCGTTGCTTGCTGTCCAATTACTTTACGGGACGCGATTCTAACCGTGGCAGCTGTGCGCAGTCCTGCCGTTGGAAGTATGCGCTGGTGGAGGAAACCCGTCCGGGCAAATACTTCCCCATTGAAGAAGATGACCGGGGCACGTATATCATGAACTCCAAGGATATGTGCCTGATGCCGCATATCAAGGATGTTATCGAAAGCGGCGTGGACAGCCTGAAAATCGAAGGCCGCATGAAAAGCGTTCACTATGCCGCCAGTGTCACGAAAGCGTACCGGTTGGCTATTGACAGCTATTTTGCTGACTCGGAGAATTTCACGGTCAAAAAGGAATGGATGGACGAGCTCGAAAAGGTTTCCCATCGGGCCTATACCACGGGCTTCTACTATCATCAGCCTGATGCGGATGACCAGATTTACGGCAAGACGTCCTATGACCAGACCTCCGATTTCGTGGGGCTGGTGCGTTCGTATGATGCGGCAACTGGTTACGCTGTCGTGGAACAGCGCAACAATATGAAGGTGGGACAGGAGATTGAAGTGTTCCAGCCGACAGGGCCGCTTTACCGGCAGAAGATTACCTCGATGATTGACAATGAAACCAATGAGGAAATCTCGGTGGCACCGCATCCGCAGCAGATTATACGGATGAAGATGGAACAGCCGGTGGAGGAGTATACAATCTTGCGGCGCGATATTGTGAAGTGATGTTGTACCGTTGAAGGCGCGCGGCGGGGGCTGTTGCCATCGTCCGCTATGGCAGGGAGCTAAACTTGTTTTTTGCCCTAAATTAGGTATCGCGAAAAGCAAAAACTCGCGTTGCTCAAACAGTATGCTTTTCACGATAAAATAGCGGTATGGCAAAAACAAGTTCTTAACGCTTCCTGCCAACGCTGCCGCTGGCAACAGCCCCCGCCGCGCTTACTACCGTATATCTGGCAACAATAAAAGAAAAGCCTTCCACTTGAGGGGGCGCGCAAGAGCGGAAGGCCAGTGGACTTCCGGAGAGGGACCGCAATGCGGTGGATGAGGTGTTACTCCCATTATAATCTAACGGTTTACATTAGTCTGCGAAAATAGTACAATATAGCTTGAGATTTGTAATGTTGCACCTTGGAGGAGGTAATTATCATGGCAGATTTAGTTCGTTATTTTGGCACGGCAACAGGCAGAGTGCAGGGCGTGGGCTTTCGGATGTTTGTACAGCAGAATGCAATGGAACTGGGCATCACCGGCTGGGTGAAGAATATGTCGGATGGCACCGTGACGATGGAACTGCAGGGGCCGCAGGCGGCTATTGACCGTTTGGAGGCTATTATCCGTGAGGGTAATTACTTTATCAAGGTGCAGAGTTTTGGCTTGGAAGTTCGTGACGTTGTGGCTACGGAACAGCGTTTTGAAATTCACTATTAAGGAGGCGGACAGATGCACAAAGTATTGGTATTAAATGGGCCGAATCTTAATCTTTTGGGAACGCGCGAGCCGGAGATTTACGGCAGCACTACTTTGCAGGATATTGAAGAAATGCTGCAGAAGCGGGGGCAGGAGGCAGGTATCGAAGTTGACTGTTTCCAGTCCAATCACGAGGGCGTGCTGGTGGACAAGATTCAGGCGGCGCGCGGCGTGTATGATTATATCATCTTCAATGCGGCGGCATTTACCCATTACAGTATTGCCTTGCGGGATGCGATTGCGGCGGTGGAAGTGCCGCTTATCGAGGTGCATATCTCGAATATCCATAAGCGGGAGGAATTCCGGCATAATTCGGTTATAGCTCCTGTCGCCATGGGGCAGATATGCGGATTAGGCGTGGAAAGCTATTTGGCCGCCCTCGAAGCTATTATTTACAAATTACGTTAATGCGTGGTGTTGTTCTTTTCTTTGGTGCAAAGAAAAGAACGAAAAGAAACAGCGACTATAAATCCCTTCCGGGGATTTAAAAGTCGCGGGCGCCCTTCCTTGGGCGCCAGACAATACAAGTATCTTTTTTACAGGAGTTGACCCAATTAATGAAGGAAAGTCGTTTGCAGGCGTTACGCGCTGTATTAGCTGAAAAAGGTTTGGATGCAGTAATCATTACGAAGTATGTGAATCTTCACTATTTCAGTGGTTTCCGTGGTGATGATACCACGTTGGTTATCGGTATGAACGATGCCATGCTGATTACGGACAGCCGTTATACGGAGCAGGCTGGTCAGCAGGCGCCGCTTTTTGAGATTGTAGAACAGAAAGATGGTTTGCTGGCTAAGACTGCCGAGTGTGTGAAGAAGATTGGTGCTAAGAAGGTTGGCTTTGAAGGCAATGCCATTATCTATGATTACTATGCCAAACTCGGCGAACTGCTAGATGGCTGTGAATTCAATACGCCGTTGAAGCTGGATACCCTGCGTCAGATTAAGGACGCGGAGGAAATCGTCAATATTCGCAAGGCTTGCGAGATTGTGGATATTGCCTTTGCCGATATGCTGACCTATATCCGTCCGGGTATGACGGAAGTGCAGGCGGCGGCGCATCTGGAAAACTGCATGCGTGAAAACGGCTCGGAAGGCCCGTCCTTCACCACGATTATGGCATCCGGCGTGCGTGGCAGTCTGCCGCATGGCATTGCCACGGACAAGGTCATCAATGAAGGCGAGTTTGTCACCATGGACTTTGGTGCGTTCTTTGGCGGTTATGCTTCGGATATCACCCGTACCATCTGCATGGGCAAGGCTGATGAAAAACAGCGCAAGATTTATAAGGCTGTTTTGGAATCGCAGCTCCTGGGCTTGAGCAAGATTAAGCCGGGCGTATCGGGCAAATCCGTCCACGAAGCTGTGCAGGCCAATCTGGCGAAATACGATTTAGCACAGTATTTTGGTCATGGCTTAGGACATAGTCTTGGGCTGGAAATCCATGAAGAACCGCGTTTGTCCCTCAAGAGCACCTGTGAAGCTCTGCAGCCGGGGATGTTGGTAACGGATGAACCGGGCGTGTATTTGCCGGGCTGGGGCGGTTTGCGTATCGAAGATACGGTACTCGTGACGGAAACGGGCTGTGAACCGCTGACCAAGGCGCCGAAAGAACTTATTGAACTTGGTGCGCGGTAAGTAAAGTACAATGGGGAGGTTATTTCCATGAGATTTGCTAAACTGTTTATGCCGCTTTTGGCTGTAATGCTCGTGTGTTCCTCTGCGGCTTTTGCCGCCGAAGAACCGGTTTTAGCTGTTGATGGCCGGGGCAGTGCGTCGATTGCGCCTGACCAGGCAGTAGTAACGGTGGGAGTGGTATCCCGTGCCCGCAGTGCTTCGCAGGCGCAGGCGGAAAACGCACAGAAAAGCATTGCGATTACGCAGGCGTTGAAGCAGCTGGGGGTAGCTGGCAGTGATATCAAGAGCCAGAATTTTTCCTTCCAGCCGGATTATCGTACGGATGACCGCAATCATGCGATAAGCGGTTATACGGCCAGCCATTATCTGCAGATTAATGTCCGCGACATTGCCAAAGCGGGTAAAATCGTCGATAAGGCCTTGCAGTCCGGTGCCAACGAAGTCCATTCCCTGCGTTTTTCCGTCAGCAATCAAAGTTCTGTCCGCAAAGAAGCCTTGGGTAAGGCCATAAATGATGCCCGCAACAAAGCGGATATTATCGCCCAAGGGCTGGGCTGCCGGATTATCGGCATTAAGAGTGTGTCGGAAAGCACAGGTTCTATCGAATCCCGCTCCTATAACATGAATATGCTGGCTGCAGCCAAGGCAGCTGATACGAGCTTTGAACCGGGCATGTTGACGTTAGATGCCAATGTACATATTGAATATCTGCTGAGCAGATGACCTGTTGACTCCATATCCAATTGAGGGTATGGAGTTTTTCTTTGTTGACGAGTCAATATTGTGGTGTTATAATTGACAGGTCAAATTGACTGGTCAGCGGGGAGGCGCTTTATGAACAAGAAACAGAAGAAAAATCTCGTGCGTATTATTGTGGCGGCGGTGCTGCTGCTTATCTTATCGTATGCACCACTTACAGGCGGAGGGCGCTTTATCGCCTATCTGATTCCCTATCTGATTGTCGGCTATGATATTTTGCTGAAGGCTGGCAAGGGGATTAAAAATCGCCGGGCCTTTGATGAATGTTTGCTGATGGCGATAGCGACCATCGGGGCGATGGCTTTGGCTGTTTATGAGGACGGGGATTACACGGAAGCGATTGCCGTAATGTTATTTTATCAGATCGGTGAATGGTTCCAGTCCTATGCCGTGGGACGCAGCCGGCGGGATATTAGTGCGCTTATGGATATTCGTCCGGATTATGCCAATCTGCAAAGGGAAAATGGCGAGCTTGAAAAGGTTGACCCTGATGAAGTGGAGATTGGTTCCGTAATCGTGGTGAAACCTGGGGAGAAAATTCCCCTTGATGGCGTGGTAGTTGAGGGCACATCCACGCTGAACACCGTAGCCCTCACGGGCGAAGCAATGCCACGGGATATCCAAACTGGTGACGAAGTTCTTTCCGGCTGTATTAATATCAATGGTCTGCTCAAAATCAGAACTACCAAGGAGTTTGATGAGTCAACGGCATCAAAGATTTTGGAAATGGTGGAAGATGCCAGCTCCCGCAAGTCCAAGTCGGAAAATTTTATCGCCAAATTTGCCCGTGTTTATACGCCGATTGTGGTGTATGCGGCGATTGCGCTGGCTGTGTTGCCGCCGCTTACCCGCATGCTGTTTATGGGTATGCCTGCCGATTGGGGCACATGGATATACAGGGCATTGATTTTTCTCGTAATCAGTTGTCCTTGTGCACTAGTGGTCAGTATCCCGTTGAGTTTCTTTGCTGGTATCGGTGGTGCTAGCCGTCAAGGTGTACTGGTAAAGGGCGCTAATTATCTGGAAACCTTAGCGGAAGTAGATACGGTGGTCTTTGATAAAACTGGTACGCTGACCAAAGGTGTATTTCAGGTCAGCGCAATTCATACGGATGTGCTGGATGAAAAACAGCTGCTGCATTTGGCGGCGCATGTGGAAAGATTTTCCACCCATCCGATTGCTGAGTCCCTGCGGATGGCTTTTGGGCATGAGGCTGACGGCTGTAATGTGGAACAAGTCGAGGAAATTTCCGGTCAGGGCATTCGGGCATTGGTCAATGGACAAATCATTCATGTGGGCAACGACAAGCTGATGGATGCTATCGGTGTCAAGTGGCATGAATGCGAACACGATACACCGGGGACAATGATTCATGTAGCCGTAGCAGGTGAATATGCCGGTCATATCATCATTGCCGATGCGGTCAAGGAACACGCTAAAGATGCTATTGTGGCATTGAAAGAAAATGGCATCAGGCAGACAGTGATGCTTACTGGCGATTCCATGAAAGTTGCAGATAAAGTGGCGGCAGATTTGCAGCTGGATATCGTTTATAGTCAGTTGCTGCCGCAGGATAAAGTGCGTAAGGTGGAAGAACTGCTGGCTGGCAGGAACAGTGGGAAACTGGCGTTTGTGGGTGATGGCATTAATGATGCGCCGGTGCTGTCCCGGGCTGATGTGGGAATTGCTATGGGGGCTATGGGCTCTGATGCGGCTATTGAAGCAGCAGATATTGTACTCATGGATGATGACCCATTAAAAATTTCTGTAGCTCAGCGCGTTGCCCGCAAGACTTTGCGAATTGTGAAACAGAATATCTATTTTTCCATTGGGGTCAAAGTGCTGGTGATGATTCTGGGCGCTTTGGGCTTTGCCAATATGTGGGCGGCAATTTTTGCTGATGTGGGTGTTATGGTGCTGGCAGTACTCAATGCTGTACGAGCCATGTTTATAAATTCAGTCAAATGAGAGGAAGATTCGTTATGAAAAAGACTTACAAAATTGAAGTAGACTGTGCAAACTGTGCTAATCTGATGGAAGATGCAGCAAAAAATACGCCGGGCGTTGCTGATGCAACGGTAAATTTTATGGCGTTGAAGATGAAGGTAACCTTTGTTGAAGGTGCTGATGTTCAGACGGTCATGGAAAATGTTTTGGCAAACTGCAAAAAAGTAGAAGATGACTGTGAAATCTTCTTCTGATTGATTTATTGATTCTACAAACAAAATTTTACAATTAAGTGTATAATGCTTGACATAAGGCCTCTGAAATGCTAACTTTTTTTATGGGAATGTTAACAAAGGAGGCTTTTTGTATGGAATTTTTTCCGCATTATGATGATATCGAAAAATTGCAGTTGACCGCCGAATATGATATTGTGCCGGTCAGTTGTGAACTATTGGCGGATTTTATTACCCCCATTGAGGCTTTGCGCATCTTGAAGAATACGAGCGAGCATTGTTATCTGCTTGAATCAGCTCAGGCCAGTGAAAAATGGGGACGCTATACATTTTTGGGCTTTGAGCCGCGGTTGGAAATCACCTGTCTTGATGGGGAGTTCAAAGCAGGTGAAAAATCGCTGCCGGGAGCTGACCCAGCAAAGGAAATCCGCAAAATCCTGGCAGAATACCGCAGCCCGCGCTTTTCCCAATTGCCTCCGTTTACTGGCGGTCTGGTCGGTTACTTTGCCTATGATTTTATCGGTTACAGCGAGCCTAAGGCGAAAGTGCATGTAGACGACACGGAAAAATTCCGCGATGTTGACCTGATGCTCTTTGATAAGGTCATTGCCTTTGACCATGTACGGCAGAAGATTGTGCTGATGGTCAATATGTTCTTAAAAGATGGTGAGCAGGGTTATCAGCAGGCTGTCACTGAATTGCGCCGCATGGCAAAATTGCTGCGCAGCGGACAAAAGGCGAAGAATTTGACTGGTCAGTTATTGGGCGAAGTCAGGCCGCTTTTCTCCAAGGAGCAATTTTGTGCTATGGTCGAGAAGGCCAAACATCATATTCATGAGGGCGATATTTTCCAGATTGTGCTTTCCAATCGGTTGGCGGCACCGTTTAAGGGGAGTTTGCTCAATACTTATCGGGTGCTGCGGACGGTTAATCCGTCACCCTATATGTTTTACTTCTCGGGGCTTGATGTGGAGGTGGCCGGTGCATCGCCGGAAACCCTGGTCAAACTGGAAGACGGCATCTTGCATACCTTTCCTCTGGCTGGTACCCGACCGCGGGGAAAAAATGCCGCCGAGGACAAGGCTTTGGAGCAGGAACTTTTAGCGGATGAAAAGGAACTGGCGGAACACAATATGCTGGTGGACTTGGGGCGCAACGATTTGGGCAAAATCAGTGAATTCGGTTCAGTAGAGGTGGAAAAACTGCATTCCATTGAGCGCTATTCTCATGTCATGCATATCGGTTCCACTGTGCGAGGCAAAATTCGTCCGGACAAAGATGCACTCGATGCCATTGCCGCAGTTTTGCCCGCGGGTACGCTGTCCGGGGCACCAAAAATCCGTGCCTGCCAGCTGATTGGCGAGCTCGAGAACAACAAGCGGGGCATTTATGGCGGGGCTATCGGTTATATTGACTTTCCTGGCAATATGGATACCTGTATTGCTATCCGCATTGCCTACAAGAAAAACGGGCAGGTCTTTGTCCGGAGCGGTGCGGGAATTGTGGCTGATTCCAACCCGGAGAAGGAGTATCAGGAATGTATCAACAAGGCCAAGGCAGTTGTGCGTTCCCTGGAATATGCGGAGGATGGTGAGCTATGATTTTACTGGTGGATAATTACGATAGTTTTTCTTATAATCTATATCAGCTTATCGGCAGCATTGAGCCGGATATTCGCGTTATTCGCAATGATGAACTGACCGTGGCAGAGATTGAAGCTCTGCAGCCTGAGCGCATTATCCTGTCCCCGGGACCGGGCAGGCCGGAAGACGCTGGCAATATTATGGAAATTGCTACGGTATTGGGACCGAAAATTCCTACTTTAGGTGTATGCCTGGGGCATCAGGCGATTTGCGCGGCTTTTGGCGGTGTGGTGACATATGCCAAGGAACTCATGCACGGCAAGCAGTCCGCTGTTCATTTTGCAGAAGATTGTCCGCTATTCAAAGGTTGTCCACAGGATATGCCGGTAGCCCGCTATCATTCGTTGGCAGCAGAGGCGGACACCTTGCCGGATTGTCTGCAGGTTACGGCAAGAACCGCCGATGGGGAAGTGATGGCGGTACAGCATAAGGATTATCCTGTTTATGGTCTGCAGTTTCACCCGGAGTCCATTATGACGCCAAATGGCAAGACTATATTAACCAATTTCATTAAACCCTAAAGATATCGGAAAAATTTTACGATAAAGTTGCGCTTTGTATTGTCAAAGAAAAATATCCAAAAAGATGAATTTGACATAAGTGTTACAATAAAATTGTAAACTATATTTCGATGGAGGGATTGTTTTGTTTATACCAGAACCACACACCCAACTGACACCAGACATTGATACAGACAGGGCTGTCATTATGGGCGATCCTGCCCGGGTAGATACCATTGCTGCGCTCATGGATAATGTTCAGGAATGGGCGTTTAATCGTGAGTATAAATCTATCGTGGGAGAGTACAAAGGGAAGAAGATTTTAGCGATGTCTACCGGTATTGGCGCTCCTTCGGCAGGAATTGGCGTGGAGGAATTGCATCGTGTAGGTGTCCATTATGTTGTTCGTGTAGGCTCGGCTGGTGCCATGCAGAAGGGCATTGAGCTGGGAAAGCTCATCATTGCAGAAGGTGTGGTAAGGGAAGACGGACTGTCCAAGCGTTATGTGCCGGAGATATATCCGGCAGTTCCGGCTTATCGATTGCTGAACTTGGCTCATAAATATGCGCCAGAGGCTGTTTATGGCATCATACGTTCTCATGATGGCTTTTATACAGACGATAACGCTGAAGATGAAGCCTTTTGGTCAGGCAAGGGAATTGTTGGTTCAGATATGGAATCGGGTATTCTTATGGTAATTGGCCGTCAGCGAGGGATGGAGACATTATCAATTCTCAATAATGTGGTCCTATATGAAGGCGATTTAAGTGCAGGGGTGAACAGCCTGGTCAGCGGGGAGGAACTCGTGGCACAGG
>CADBYQ010000086.1 GCA_902798865.1 Pseudoselenomonas ruminantium
TCGAGACGCACTGCGCCGACGCGCTCACGTTCCTGCGCGCACAGCCCGCGAAGAGCTTCGACGTCGTCTATTTCGATCCGATGTTCCGCCATCCGCTGCTCGCGAGCGAGAACCTCAATCCGCTGCGTTATGCAGCGGATCACCGCGCGGCGCCGCCCGAGCTCATCGCCGAGGCACGCCGTGTCGCGCGCCATCGCGTCGTGATGAAAGAGACGAGCAAGAGCGGCGAGTTCGCGCGGCTCGGCTTCCCGGAGGTCGTGGGCGGCAAGTACAGCCCCGTGCATTACGGCGTTCTGCGCGTAGGGAAGTCCTGACGCGACGACCGTCGCGCCCGTATGAAATCTATTGCATTCTCCTTCGTACAATGATAAAATAGAACCTAATGAATTGAACGGACGGTAGCGGAGTGCTGAAAGCGTCGGCATTCCAGAAAATTTTCTTCCAGGAACGGCAGATACGGGACGGCATGTGTAGCTGCTGCACTGGTGAGCGGTTATTTTGTGCCCTTTTTCTGTTGGGAGGACTGCGGCAGATTGCGCCGCAGGCGGTTCCTGCCGCCCGGCTTTCGGAGATCTTGCGTCCTCGCTTCCATGAACGCAGAGGCGCGGCAGCGAGGTTTCTTCTAAAATTGTTCATTCACAAGGTGTTTATATATTTCATGCCAAGGCATGTACACGTTTTCGGAGGTGTAATTTTTTGTCGAAGGGAAATCAAAAACTGCAAATCATTCCGCTCGGCGGCTTGGGAGAAATCGGCAAGAACATGACGGTCATCCGCTATGAGGATGAGATCCTGCTCATTGATTCCGGTCTCATGTTCCCTGAGGAGGATATGCTCGGCATCGATCTCGTGATTCCGGATATCACGTATCTCCTCGAGAACCGCGACAAGATCAAGGCCATCGTGCTCACGCACGGCCATGAGGATCATATCGGTGCGCTGCCGTATGTGCTCAAGCAGATCAGCGTTCCGGTCTACGGCACGCGCCTCACGCTCGGCATCCTCGAGGGACGTCTCAAAGAGAACGGCGTCGACTCCTCGATGCTCCATCCCGTCATGCAGGGCGACATCATTAATGTCGGCTGCTTCAGCGTCGGTTTCATCCGTGTGAATCATTCGATTCCAGATGCGGTCGGCCTCTCCATCAAGACACCGCTCGGCATGATCGTACATACGGGCGACTTCAAGCTCGACTATACGCCGATTGACGGCAAGATGACGGATTTCCGCCGCTTCAGCGAGCTCGGCAACAAGGGCGTGCTCGTGATGATGGCGGACTCGACGAACTCGGAGCGCGAGGGCCATACGCCGTCGGAGCGCACGGTCGGTGCGGCGTTCGACAAGGCGTTCCACAACTGCCGCAGCCGCATCATCGTCGCGACGTTCTCGTCGAACGTCCATCGCATCCAGCAGGTCATCGACACGGCGGTGCGCTATAAGCGCAAGGTGGCCATCTTAGGCCGCAGCATGGTAAATGTGGTGACGATTTCCTTGGAGCTTGGTTATATCACCGCTCCGGAAGGAACTATAATTGATATTGATGAAATCAATAACTATCGCGCCGAACAAATCGTTATTGTCACCACGGGCAGCCAGGGTGAGCCGATGTCGGCCCTGACCCGCATGGCGATGTCTGACCATCGCAAAGTAACCATTGTCCCCGATGATACCGTTATCATCTCGGCTACGCCGATTCCGGGCAATGAAAAACTCGTTTCCAAGACCATTGACAACCTCATGCGCTTAGGTGCAAATGTGGTTTATGGCCGGGATAAGGAAGTTCATGTATCCGGTCATGCCAGCCGTGAAGAACTGAAACTCATGCACAACCTCGTGCGTCCGAAGTTCTTTATCCCTGTACATGGTGAGTATCATCATTTGGTACAGCATGCCAAACTGGCGCAGGAGCTGGGTATGCCCAAAGACCATATCTTCCTTGGGGAAAACGGCTATGTGTTTGAATTCACCCGCGATAAAGGTCAGGTAGCCGGCAAGGTTACAGCCGGTATGGTCATGGTAGATGGCTTGGGTGTTGGTGATGTCGGCAACATCGTCCTGCGTGACCGCCGACAGCTGTCGCAGGATGGCATTCTGATTATCGTCGTAGCGATGGATAGAGCGTCCAACACCGTAGTGGGCGGCCCGGATATCGTTTCCCGTGGTTTCGTCTATGTACGTGAATCGGAAGCTCTGATGGATGAAGCGCGCGCCAGAGTCGAACAGGCTTTGGACCGCTGCCAGGATGAAGGCGTCAAGGAATGGGCAGCCATCAAGGCCAACGTTCGCGACGCTTTAGGGCGGTATCTCTTTGAAAAGACCCGCCGCCGTCCAATGATTCTTCCAATCATTCAAGAAGTATAAGTCTGTAAAGCGCAGTCCGCAGATGGCTGCGCTTTTTGCGTATAAAACAATAAATTTAGGACAAAACAAGAGAAATTTCTGTTTTTTGTTGACGCGCCTTTATTTATCGGCTATAATACGACTTGTTAGTATATTGAAAGGGGATTACTACTATGGCAAAAGAAGTAATTAGCAAGACTATTCTCGTTGATAAAGTTGCAGAAGCTGCTGGCGTATCCAAGAAGGACACGAAAGCTGTTGTGGATGCACTGCTCGAAACGGTAAAGGAAAGCGTTAAGGCTGATGCAGAAATCCGCCTGATTGGCTTCGGTACCTTCAAGAAGGCACATCGCAATGCACGTTCCGGCCGCAACCCGCAGACGGGCGAGACCATCGAAATCGCTGCCAGCGACAGCCTTGCATTCAAATCCAGCGTTAAATACTAATTTGACGGCAGACTGCCCTCACGAAAGTGAGGGCAGTTTTTTTTATATAAAATCTTCTGCTTTTGCAGGAATTAAAATGAAATTCAGAGAATATAGAAAACAGTATATGAAATGGAGGGACTGTCAATGAAGAACTACAAGAGTACCAATATCCGCAATATTGCAGTAACCGGACATGGCAAAACGGGCAAGACCAGTCTTTTGGATGCATGTTTGTTCAATACGGGCGTTGTAAAGCGGCTGGGTAGTGTGGAAGACGGCACCAGCGCGTTGGATTATGACCCGGAAGAAAGCAAGCGCAAGATGACAATTGGCGCAAAATTAGTAGCATGTGAGTGGCGTGATTTCAAGCTGAACTTCATTGACACCCCCGGCTATCCTGATTTCGTTGGTGATGTAAAAGGAGCGATGGTGGCTGCTGACAGCGCACTGATTGTCATATCTGCATCCTCAGGCATTAAATCCGGCACGGAAAGTGCATTTGCCTTTGCTGAGGAAAATGAGCTGCCCAGAGCATTCCTCATCAATAAGATGGACAGGGAACATGCTGACTTTGACGGCGTAGTAGAGGAACTGCGGGTTCGTTTTGGCGACGGCGTTGTGCCGGTGCAGATTCCTATCGGCAAGGAAGCAGCTTTCCAGGGCGTAGTTGACCTGCTGGCCCTGCATATGAAGATTGTGACCCACGACAATGAAGTGGTGAAGGACGAGGTGCCGGAATACATCAAAGGCGATGTGGAAGCCGCCCGCCAGAAACTCATTGAAGCCGTGGCAGAATTCAACAATGAACTGCTGGAAAAATACATCGAGGGTGAGGAAATCACCGAAGTAGAAGTGGCAGCGGCCATGATTGAAGGCATTCAGGCCGGCAAGATTTTCCCCGTGTTCTGTGCTTCGGCAAAGCAGAATATCGGTATCCGTCAGCTGATGAATGGGCTGGTGGAATATATGCCCACGCCGTATTTCAAGGTGTCCATCGGTACAGACCCCGTCAGCGGGGAAATCAAGGAACGCCGTACGGAAGATGCGTTCTCCGCGCAGGTGTTCAAGACCACCGTTGACCCCTTTGTAGGCAGGCAGAGCTTTATCCGCGTTCTGTCCGGCGAAATGAAGGGTGATGCCAACTACTTCCATGTCAATAAAAATGGCGAGGAACGCATTGGCACACTCTTTACCATGCAGGGCAAGCGCCAGGAAAACCTCAACCAGGTGGCTGCTGGTGATATCGTGGTCACGACGAAGTTACAGCAGGTGCGTACCGGCGATACCCTTTGCGATAAGAGCAATCCCATTCAGTATGAAGGCATCAGCTATCCTGAGCCCATGCTGGAAATGGCGGTAACATCCAAGAAGAAGGGCGAGGAAGACAAGGTCTTCGGCGCCTTGGCCAAGCAGCAGGACGAAGACCCGACGCTGGTGGTGCAGAAGAAGCAGGAAACCAGAGAAACATTGGTCAAAGGTATTGGCGAAGTCCATCTGGAAATTCTGGCCGAACAGCTGCAGCGGAAATTCGGTGCGGAAATGGTGCTCTCCCAGCCGAAAGTGGCTTATCGGGAAACCATCCGCAAGAGCGTGCAGGTGCAGGGGCGTCATAAGAAACAGAGCGGCGGTCATGGACAGTTCGGCGATGTATGGCTCGAAATCAGCCCGCAGCCGGCAGGCGAAGGCAATGTCTTCACGGAAACCATCTTTGGTGGCAGTGTACCGCGCCAGTATATCCCGGCTGTCGAGAAAGGAACGGAAGAAGCCTTGGCAGCAGGTGTAATGGCAGGCTACCCCGTGGTGGATGTCAAGGTCAACCTCTATGACGGCTCCTATCACTCCGTTGACTCGTCAGAAGCGGCCTTTAAGACGGCGGCAGGCATTGCCATCCGCAAGGGCGTTATGGATGCTTCGCCGATTCTGCTTGAACCCATTGATACCATCCGCGTGACTACGCCGGAATATTATATGGGCGACGTTATGGGCAAGCTCAACAGCAAACGCGCACATATCTTGGGTGTGGACAGTAAGGGCAAGGATATGAGCGAAATTTCCGCCCTTATCCCCGAAGCAGAACTCTATCGCTTTGCCACCGACTTGCGCAGCCTTACCCAGGGGCGCGGCTCCTATAGTCTGGAATTTACCCGCTACGAGCCGGTGCCGGAGAGGGAAGCGGTAAAGATTATTGAGGCGCAAGGGAAGAAGAAAGATTAAAAAATAAATAAATGAATGCCTATCACCAATTGCTATCGTGTAATCAGGTGATAGGCATTTTTATATGGCATAGGATTCTGCAAAGAAGGAAATAACAAATGGTATGGCGAAGTACCCTTTATTGTAAGTTATGACGGGAGAGGATACTATGCTGGCACGGTTAAGTATTGTATTAGATGCGGAAGATGTTGATTATCATAAGTCATCACTGCTGCAGGGCGTTTTGTTGGAGCGCTTGGATTCCAAGTATGTCAATTTTCTTCATCATCAGCAGATGCATCCGTATAGCCAGTATGTTTATCGAACAGAAACTGGTATGGTCTGGCATATACAGACGTTGAATAAAGAAGCTTATGAACAGATTATTGTCCCCTTTGCAGAAGGGAAGGACTTTTTTGAGATTAAGCATACCGGTAAAATGGTCTCTATGGTCAGAAAAGAAATCGAAATGGTCAAAAAAGAGCAGTTGATGGCGGATTTTTACAACGAAGCAGCTGTGCACAGTTTGACCTTTGAAGCCGTAACGCCTATGGCATTCAAGCAAGGGGGGCATTATGCCATATTGCCGGATGTTCGCCTGATTTGCCAAAATCTCATGCAGCGTTATTCAGCGGTTTCGGGAAATATCGATATGATGGACAGAGAAGCTTTGGAACAAATCACGGATAATGTATTTGTCGCAAGACACAGAATCTGTTCAAGGTTATTTCCGTTGGAGGGCCACAATCTTCCCGGTTTTTGTGGCAGTGTTACTTTGCGCTGTCAGGGAACGGAAACCATGGCAAGGTATTTGAGGCTGCTGCTTTCCTTTGGTGAATTTTCGGGAGTTGGCATAAAAACAGCGATGGGGATGGGGGCAATGCGGATAAGGAGGGATAAAAGGTGATGGATGAAAAAAATATACGGCTGGTTATCGGGGCTTTGCTCCATGATATAGGGAAAGTGGTCTATCGGTCCGGTGCAGACAGCCGCCGTCATGCTTTAGGCGGGACGGATTATCTACATAGTGAGCGCATTGGGCTGGTGGATAAAGAAATTCTGGATTGTGTACATTATCATCATGCTGCTGATTTGCGGCAGGCTAAACTGGCAAAAGATTCCCTGGCGTATATCGTCTATATGGCTGATAATATCGCTTCAGCTGCTGACCGCAGGGAACAGGATGACAGCGTATCCGGCGGCTTTGATAAAGCAAAAGCGATGGATTCCATTTTCAATCTGTTGAACGGCAATAATCAGCATAAAGCGTACTCCCCACGGCAGACGAATGTGGAAGAGGCAATAAACTATCCGGCTGATACGCCGCCGGCTTTTAGTGCAGGTGAATACGACATTATACTGCGCAATATAACGGAGAATTTACATGGGCTGGAATGGAATGAGCAATATCTGCATTCCCTGATGGATTCTTTGGAAGCAAATCTTTCCTTTGTGCCTTCATCCACCAACAAACAGGAAGTAGCAGATATCTCCCTTTATGACCACATGAAGCTGACGGCTGCGTTTGCCAGTGCAATCCTTGCCTATTTAGAAGAACAGGGAGAAAAAGATTATCATAAGCGCTTATATACAGATGGGCAGGCTTTTTATCGTGAGCAGGCGTTTATTCTGACCAAAATCGACTTGTCAGGGATTCAAAAGTTTATTTATACCATTACTTCCAAGCGGGCCTTAAAGACTCTGCGGGCAAGGTCTTTTTATTTGGATTTTTTAGTGGAGCATATAGCGGATGAATTATTGGCCAGGCTGGGACTGACAAGGGCAAATCTCCTGTATAGCGGTGGTGGCGGTGCAAGTTTTCTCCTGCCCAATACCATGGATGTTAAAGCGTGTATCCGGGATTTTCAAAAGGAAATCAACAACTGGTGTCAGCAGTATTTTGACATTGCCCTTTATTTGGCTGTGGGCTATGCTCCCTGCAGCAGTGAAAATCTGCAGGACAGTCCTGCAGGCAGTTATGCCGGACTTTATCGGCAGATATCACAGGCCTTGTCCGACAACAAAGCTGCAAGGTATACACCCGCAGATATTCTGCAGCTGAACAATCAGTCCATGGAGGATGACAGCCGGGAATGCAAGGTTTGCCGCCATGCAGGGGCGGTGAATACGGATGGAATATGTTCGTTTTGTGCAGCTATGCAGGGGCTGTCGGAAAACATTATGTCCGAACGCTATAAATTCTTTGCGGTATTGCCGCAGGAGGCTTATCACGGTCTGCCCCTGCCGGGAGGTTGCGTATTGGCAGCCGGAGATGAAAAAACGGTTCGCCAGTGGCAGGAACAGGGCGTTCTACGGATTTATGGCAAGAATCGTTTTTATACGGGCAAGGCTGTTACCAATCGTTTGTGGATTGGCGATTATCACACAGGCGAAACTTTTGCTGAATTAGCTGAGCAGGCAACGGGGATACCCAGGCTGGGTGTTTTGCGGGCAGATATTGATAATCTGGGACAGGCTTTTGCCATGGGCTTTCAACGTCCCGATGGCAGCCGGAAATATGTGACTCTGTCGCGGACTGCGGAGTTATCCCGGCAGTTATCGCTTTTTTTCAAACTGCATATTCGCAAGCTGTTGGAAAAGCCGGAATATACCTTGAGCGGAAGGCAAAAGGACTGCCGGCATGCGGCGATTGTTTACTCCGGCGGTGATGATTTATTTATCGTGGGCGCATGGGATGATGTGATTGAACTGGCTGTTGATATCCGCCGTTCCTTTGCCCGTTATGCAGATGATACGCTTACCCTGTCTGCCGGTATTGGTGTTTATCCGGCATCTTATCCCATCAGTGTGATGGCGGCAGAAACAGCAGAGTTGGAAGAAAAATCCAAAGGTCTTCCCGGAAAGTCAGCCATTACGCTGTTTGAAGATGGTGCAATTCACGAAATGACGGATGATAATGGGAATATATTTACGCTTAGTGATGGTACATATTCCTGGAAAGAATTGGCTGGTCTTGCCATCTTCTATGACAAGGCAGGAAAACTATTCGTGAAGTTCTGTATCTTGATGTTTTTCGCGCTTCTTTCAGGCGTTCATATGCAGCAGGGTATATCATACTATGCCGTCATCATCCTACCAACAGTAGCCTTTCATTTCGTGAATGCCTATATCGGGCGCAAGGCACATTGGATAGAGTATGTCTTGATAGTTATCGCTATGCTCATCTTCGACAAAGCACAGTTCAGATTTGGTTATGAACGTGTATTCAGACTCGTTCTTAGTCCAGGCATCATTTTAGCCGTATGTGTATGGATGTTTGCAAAGTCACGAAAGCTGGCTGCAGCAGTTTTCTCTTTTATAATGGTTGCTTTTGTATTGCCAGTTTCTTCTGTTGGGTATAATATATATACAGTGTTGGATGGAGCAAGAACTGCCAATTACGCTGATATGGGTACTCGTTATGGTGTGATGTTGGTAAGGAATAGTTGTGAGGAGGACGGACAGACGAAAATTCGATTTGGGATGCGAGATCGATACGGACTGATACTTCCTTGTATCTATCGAAACATTTACTCATCAAATCCTGTATATGATCAAGTTACCTGCCGAACAGATGATGGTAGCTTCGTTTATGACATATCATTGAAGCGTATCGTTCATTCTTATTCAGTCCAAGACAGTACACTGAGTGTGTTTGTGAATAATGAGATTCTTGAACCGTTGAAGCACAATGGATTTCAAGAAGGACAGGTGATTATTATGGAAAGTGAGACGGGAAAGATTCGCACCATGGCAGGATTTACTCAGCAACAGGGAGAAAAGGTATATTTCTCAGAACCGATCAAGTGTTCCGGTTTGATGCTACCTATTTCTCTGATGGCAGCATTAGGGAGTGATACTAACGTGTATTTCCCCGATAGCGTTGTCGTTGGGTGTCATCCCATGACAATAGAAGAGGCACTGATTAAGGAATCCTATGATGGAGTTGGGCAGGCAGTAAGAAAGGCCTATGGGGATGATATTAACAGCTTCTGGCGAAATTTGCAGGAGTTTGGTTTCTGTCACTATCATGATAGGATGGCTTGTGGTATCGATGACATTGATACAATCAGATATTGCGAATATGCTTCATATGAGGTTGCTGATGAAAATACTATTGAACGGTTGGCAATGGGTATTGATCGTCCAGTGACCGCCTTACAGATGTTGAAGCTTTATAACGTCATTGCGAATAATGGTATGGAATATAAACCTTTGTTGTA
>CADBYQ010000087.1 GCA_902798865.1 Pseudoselenomonas ruminantium
AACTGAAAATATTCTATATTTCGAGGGTTAACATGTCAATATTACCAAAAACAGCGAAAAATCACGAAAAGTGCATCTGCGTGGAAAAATGCGCGGAACTGCATGAGCGCAGAATGCAGCGGAAAAAATAAGGTATTAAGGGCTGACAGGTCAATTTGACTTGTCAGCCTTTAGGATGTGTTGAGATTTTGTGCATAGCTTGGTAAAGAGGTGTATAAAATGGCTTTATTAGGAACCTGTGTAGTACCGCATCCGCCCTTAATCCTGCCGGCTATCGGCAGAGGTGAGGAACAGAAAATCAGCGCCACCATTGCAGCTTATGAAGAAGCGGCAAAATGGGTGGTCAGCCTGAAGCCGGAAACCATCGTAATCACCAGCCCGCATGCCAAAATGTATGCCGATTATTTGCAGCTGTCCTCCGGGGCCGGGGCTAAGGGCAGTTTTGCCGGCTTTGGGCATGCGGAACTGCGCTTTGAAGCCGATTATGATGAGCCGCTTGTCGGACACATCGCCAAACTGGCCGATTCGATCAAGCTGCCGGCAGGCACTTTGGGCAAGCAGGATGGCAGTCTTGACCATGGCACCATGATTCCGCTGTATTTTTTGCAAAAGGCGGGTTTTGTGGGCAAGATTGTCCGCATCGGCCTGTCGGGGTTATCCCGTGACCATCACTATGCGTTGGGCGTACTGATTGCCCAGGCAGCAGCTGAATTAAAACGGCGGGTGGCGCTGGTTGCCAGCGGGGATTTATCCCATAAACTGAAGGCCGATGGCCCTTATGGCTTTGACCCGGCCGGCCCCGTGTTTGACCAACGTATGGGAGATTGCTTTAAGACCGGTGATTTTCTGCAGCTTATGACAACGCCGGCGGAACTGGCGGATTCGGCAGCTGAATGCGGCCTGCGCTCGTTCTGGATTATGGCAGGAGCTTTGGACAGGCACCAGGTGCAGGCAAAGCTGCTCGCGCAGGAAGGGCCGTTTGGCGTAGGCTATGCGGTGGCGCTTTTTGAACCTGGGGCATATGATGAGTCCCGCAATATTGGTGAGCAGGCGGCGAAGCTGTTCCGTGAGGAAATCGAAAAGCGGCGCAGCCAGGAAGACGCATATCTGGCTTTGGCGCGTTATTCGCTGGAACATTATGTGCGGACGGGCAAGCGGGCGGCATTGCCGGAAAATCTGCCCCCGGAATTGACCAGTCAAAAAGCTGGGGCGTTTGTCAGCATTAAGAAGGACGGTCAGCTGCGGGGCTGCATTGGTACGATTTTGCCGGTGCGGGAGAGCCTGGCAGAGGAAATCCTCTATAACGCTGTGTCTGCCGGTACCGGCGACCCGCGCTTTTCGCCGGTGAGGGAAGATGAATTGCAGGATTTGCTTTATGATGTGGATGTCCTGTCTGTTCCTGAACCGATTGAGGGGATAGAGCAACTGGATACCAAGCGTTACGGTGTAATCGTTGAAGCGGGCAGCCGGCGTGGCCTGCTCCTGCCGGATTTAGCCGGCGTGGATACCGTGGAGCAGCAGGTGGAAATTGCCCGCAAAAAGGGCAATATTGGTCCCCATGAAGCCGTGAAATTATGGCGGTTCACGGTGACCAGACATATTTGATTAGTGAGGAAGTGTAAAGTATTGCAGGAAAATGCATTGACGAAGAAGATAAATGATGCCTTGGCACAGGCGGCGACGCTGGTGGAGGAGAAGGATGTTGCAGCAGCAGCGGATATCCTGCGGCAGGAGATTGAGGGCGTGGAAAAGCTCAACCTCTACAATGATGGACAGGCAGATTATTATGATTTCAATACCCTGATGGAAATGGTGATGTTTCAAAGCCAACATCCTGAGGTGCAGCCTGTGGCGAATATTGAAGAACCCTTGAACCGCCTGTACGCCATGTATGGCTCTCTGCTCCTGGAACAGGGGAAACTGGATGAAGCCGAAGAAGCACTGGCCATTGCCATGGATTGGAACCCCATGAGTGCCGATATCGCCTTTGAGCATGCGGAGATTTTCAAGCAGAAGAAGGACTGGGAAAAGCTCAAAGAACTGACGACCGCGATTTTCCCCATTGCCTACAAGCGCCGGGAAATTGCTCATTGCTACCGCAACTTAGGCTATTACTTCGTGGAAAAACAGATGTGGGATGAGGCGGTTGGCTGCTATCTGCTCAGCATGAGTTTTGCCGATGTAGAAGGCCGCTATCAGGCCGAATTGGAACTTAAATATATCCATGAGGAAACGGAAGGTCAGGCCCAGCGCCCCTCCATTGGTGCCATGCGTTCCTACGGGGAAAAGTACGGCTTTCCCATTGGGCCTGATGCCAAAATCATTGAAACGGCCATGCAGTACGGCAAGGCGATGCTGGCCAACAAGAAGTATGAACATGCCAATTACTTCTTGGATATCGCCTACAAGTTGACGGAAAGCAAGGAATTAAAGGAGCTTATCGACAACATCAATAAGGCCCTTAAATAAAAAAGCCTTCCCCTGGTGGAAAAGGCAATAGGATTATTTATTCTTATAGGCAAAATACGTCTGGCGCATTTCGGCGCGGGTTTTGGCAGCTGGCCAAAGCTCCCCGAGTGCGCCTTTTCGCATGGCGGCGCCCAAGTGGTCATAGAGGTCAGGGATTTCCGGTTCGAGCCGGGCAATCAGCTCTTTTACATCCTGCCTTACCGTATGGCCGTCATGGGGGCAGGGGCTTTTTACCGGGTCAAAGCCATGAATATTTATGGCATCAATCAGCTCGGCTTCACGGAAGTACACCAGCGGGCGGATTACGGTCAGCTTCGTGCGGTCAAGATAAGTGACTGGCGTGAAAGTATGGAGCTGTCCGGAATACAGAAGGCTCATCAGGAAGGTTTCCACGGCATCATCATGGTGATGGGCGTAGGCGATTTTGTTTACGCCGTGTTCCATGGCGTAGCGGTTTACCGCGCCACGGCGGAAGAACGCACAGGTGTAACAGGGATTTTTGTCCGGCGTCGTGGCGATGGTGCCGGCGATATCCACATCAATGATTTCATAGGGAATGTCCAGTTCGGCCATAAAGTCTTTTGCCCGTTCGATATCAAAGAGTGCAGGCCGTCCCTGTGCGTCCTTAAATTGCGGATTGATGGTGAGGGCAGACAGCTTAAACTGCTTGTTGAGGCGTTTTTTGAGAATAGCCATGGCATAGGCCAGGAAAATGCTGTCCTTGCCGCCGGAAATGCCCAGCAGGATATGGTCGCCATCATGAATCATGTCAAATTCCACGACGGCGCGCATGAGTTTGCTGTAGTAGAGCTGGGGGATATTGAGGTTCATCGTGTTCTCCTTTTAGTAAAACAGAAAAAACCGGCAATCCGCCGGTTTTATATACTTGTTGTACGATTCGTCGAGATACTCCTGCCTGCTAAATCCGTCCTTGATTTAACAATGTTCAAGCAGAGATGTTTACATTGCCGCCAGTAGCGCTTCCACCGGAAAAAGGGGAAACTCTGGCTTGCTTATCATAACGAAAAATAATCATAGCTCCGTCAGACATCCTCTTGGTAACCGTAGCACTTTCCTCAGTATTACGATTAGCGGAGGTGTCCTGTCTGCCTGAGTTCTGGTGAAATGCGTTCGAAGTCCGCTCAGTGGCATCAACCGAAGCAACACCTGAGGCGATAAGATTCCAACGATAGGCAAAACTGCCGATGCTGCTTGCGCCGCTCATCACAATCCCTCCCTTGCTTACGCAAGCAGGATAGTATCTCTAATCTGATTATAGCATGAAATAACCTTGTGTACAAATGTTTTTTTATCGACTTTTGAGAAAAAGCCAAAGGTGGCTGCCCAGCATAAAGGGAATGCCCAAAATAAAGATTCCTGCCGCTACGGGCTTACTGGTCGCTAGCCAGGCATCTGTGCCAAAGGTTAGCGCTCCGGCAAAATTGACCATGGCCAAATAGAAAAAGGCTTTCAAGCGGTAGACCTGCCGAATTTTTTTCAGGCGGTAGAGTGAAAGGGTGAAGATGGAAATACCGATGGTTTGTACCAGCGTATAAGCCAAAATTTGGCCCAGTGATATCAGCATGAGGAAACTCCTTTATTTATGGTTGAGATGATACATGGCGGCGGCAGCCTGTCCTAAGCAGATGCCGCCATCGTTGGGCGGCAGCAGGCTATGGCGCAGAACCGTAAAACCGCGTTCCTGCAATCTGGCGGTGGTCAGTTCAGTCAGCAGATGATTTTGAAATACGCCGCCGGACAGGGCCACGGTGTTCAGGCTGGTATGTACGCGGGCCTTTAGGCAGGCAGCACCGATGAAGGCAGCTAGGCAGGCATGGAACAGGTACGCCAGTTTGCCGCAGTTCTCGCCAGCCAGTCGTTGCTGCAACAGTAGGGCAAATATCTTGTCCGTGTTAAAGCTTATGGCAGGAACAGGCAACTCGCCTAAATGCTCATCATGCCATTTCTGTGCGGCAAATTCCAGATACATGCTGGCTTCGCCTTCAAAGGTGGAACTGTTGCGAATGCCTAAGAGGGCACTGACTGCATCGAAGATGCGTCCGGCGCTGGTACTCTGGATGGTATTGATGTTGTTATCCAGCATAAAGAACATGGCATTAAGATCACTGTCCTGGCAAAGGTTTAACTGGTGAGCAATTTTCTGTGTTTCTTCCTTGTCCTGCGTCAAATCGTAGATCAGGGAAACGGCAATGCGCCAGCCCTCGCGGCTGGCTTTGTCGCCGCCTGCCTGCCGGAAGGGCGTGATGGAATCGAGCCGCTTAAAGCCGGCATAATCCGCCTGTAAAATCTCGCCGCCCCAGATGGTACCGTCGGTGCCGTAGCCGGTGCCGTCAAAGGATACGCCAATTACCGGTTTGTCGTAATCATTTTCGGCCATGCAGGAGAGAATATGGGCATAGTGGTGTTGGACGGGAAAGAGAGGCAGCCCCAGTTCCTTGGCGATGGTTACGGTATTGTAACGGGGATGCATATCGCAGGCCACGATTTGCGGCTGGCATTCGAGCAGCGTGGTCAGTCGCTGAATCGTTTCGCGCAGGGCCTGCATGGTGCGCAAATCGCTCATATCGCCCACATAAGGGGAGGGATAGAAGATGTTGTCGCTGCCCACGCAGAAGGTATTTTTAAGCTCACCGCCAATGCCGAGCACTGCTCCATGCCAGTCATTTTTCAGCATAAAGGGCAGGGGGGCATAGCCACGGCTGCGGCGAATCATATAGGGCTTGCCGTCCAGCCAGTCCATCACGGTGTCATCGGCGCGAATGCGAATCTTGCGGTTGTGTGACAGCATGAGGTCACAGAAGCCGTCAAGTGCATCGACAGCGCCTTCATCGTCCCGGCAGATGGGCGCGCCTGCCGGATTGCCGCTCGTCATAATCAGCGTGTCCGGCATGGTCAGTCCGTCCGGATAATCGAACAACAGCATATGCAGCGGTGCATAGGGCAGCATAATGCCAATTTTGGGATTGCCGGGGGTAACGACATCCTGGATTTGACCGGTCATTTTGCGCTTGAGCAGCAAAATGGGCTTTTGATGGCCCGTGAGGATTTCTTCCTGCCCGTCCTCGACAAAACATTCCCTCTTGATGGCGGTCATATCGCGGGCCATAACAGCAAAGGGTTTTACTGGACGGTGTTTCAGCTGGCGCAGGCGCAGGACAGCCTGTTCATTGGTGGCATCACAGCAGAGGTGGAAACCGCCAATGCCCTTGATGGCCACAATGCCGCCATTGATAATCGTTTGGCGGGTACGCGTAATGGCCGCAGCGCCGCGCACATTTTCCTCGCCGATGAGGTAGACTTCCGGCCCACAGTCATTGCAGCAGACCGGCTGGGCATCATAGCGGCGGGTGGAAGGGCTGTCGTATTCTGCCTGACAGCTTGGACACATGGGAAATTCGCCCATGCTCGTGCGCTCACGGTCATAGGGCATGGAATCGAGGATGGTCAGCCGTGGCCCGCAGGCGGTGCAGTTGATAAAGGGATGGAGATAGCGTTTATCCTGTGGGTCAAAGAGCTCTGCCCGGCATTTATCGCAGGTGGCAATATCCGGCGAGACAAAGATGGAGCCCTTTTCCTTGGCGCTTTCGATAATCTGAAAATCCTGATAATGATCGTCTTCGTCAAGGCGCTGACGCGTCAATTTTAAGATGGACGCCCGCTCCGGCGGCTCCTGTTCAATAGCCGTGAGAAATTTGTCCACAGCTTCCTCGCTGCCCTGAGCATAGACCTCCACATAGGGGCCTTTATTGCAGACGCTGCCCAGAATTTGAAATTTTGTCGCCAGCCGTGCGACAAAGGGGCGAAAGCCCACACCCTGGACAATGCCAAAAATTTTGCTTTGATAAAGTGCCACGCTTGTCACTCACTTTCGTTGAAAATCAAGTTCTATTATACCTTATATTGGCAAGGTATGGCTATGGTAATGCACGTGATAGTATTGCATTAAATTTATAATAGACTGAAAAATTGTTAAAAATAAAAATTTTTTACGTAAAGGGCTGTTTTTTTCTTTTCAAATGTGGTACACTATAAGTGTCGATAGGCAAGTGACCGGATATCCCACCGGTTTGCATTCGGAAACCTATCGGTCTCTTCTCTGGAAACATATCCCAGTTTCCAGTATCCCATTTCCTTACATCTTTTTAGAAAGAACCGGAGTCAGTGGAGTGATACCGGTTCTTTTGCTTTGTAAAATTTCAACAAACTTGCAGCATACAGGCCGATACGGCTGTGGTATTAAACTTTGCTGCTACAGGGAGAAAACTGAGATGGCGCATAGAATAAGTGATTGACAATAAGAGGGGTCTTTGTTACCATACGGATAGTACGGGCGTGTAAAATTTTAAGGAGCCCTGGGCATTTTCGTGGGGCTTGCTATAGGATTTTATAACTTGCATGAGGTGTAAACATATGTTTCGTTGTCATCTATTGGTTGCTATGGCAGGTATGCCAGAGATTGCAGTTAAGTCTATGAAGGATGCCGATTTACCTGCAGATTGTCAAGTGGAGCTGGAAGTGGCAGATTCACTGGCTGCTTTGCCGTCGATGGCAGGGCGAAAATGTGCTGCACTGCTCTTAAATAATGTAGCAGATTGGGAGCCAAAGCAGATTGATGCACAGTTTGGTTCGGATTCGCGCTTGATTTTGTGTACGGATAAGCTGGAGGAATTGACACCGGCGCAGATTGAGCGGGCTTGTCGCGTATGGCCGCTTACGAAGATAGATAACTATTGGCCGTTCTTCTGTCAGCACTTGCTGGAAGACCTTTATAAGCAGAAGGAATTGTGGCATACCCGTAACTGCTTGCAGACGATGGTGAACACTATGCCCGGTTTTGTCTGGTTCAAGGATATGGAAGGCCGTCATTTGAAGGTCAATCAGGCGTTCTGTGAAATGGTGGGCAAGTCCATGCAGGAGGTTGAAGGCAAGGAGCATTATGAGATTTGGGGCGTAACGCCGGAACAGTATGAGGAAGGCGAATATGTTTGCCTCGAAACGGATAAAGCCATTGCGGACAATCCTAAACCAACGCTGTTTCAGGAGCAGGTATTGCATTCCAAATTGGGGCTTAGGCAGCTGGAAACCTATAAAGCACCGATTTTTGATGAAGATGGCAAGATGATTGGCAATATCGGGGTGGCCAAGGATGTAACCGAGGAATATGCCTATAAAGAGCGGATTTTGCTTTTATCCCGTACCGATGAACTGACCAAGCTGGCTAACCGCCGCTATTTCTATCAGTTTGTGGATATGCACCGCCGTAAGGGCAATGGTGAGCTTACCTTATGCTATGTGGATTTGGATTACTTCAAGCAGCTCAATGATACCTTCGGTCATCAGTATGGCGATGCGGCTTTGATGGCGATTGGTGAACTATTGACCAGGGCTTTTCCTAAGGATTTTATTGCCCGTTTGGGCGGTGATGAACTCATTGTGGCGATTTTTGCGGTGCCGGAACGGGAAGTATTGGTGGATAAACTGGAAAAATTATATCAGTCCGCCAGAGAATTCTTCCGCCATGATATATGCTTCCAGCATTTGGACATGAGCATCGGCGTGGCCTCCACGGAATCGCATGCGGTAAGCTTAGATACGCTGCTGCAGCGCAGTGATAATGCTTTGTATTACACGAAGAAGAATAATCGCGGAAAGTATACTTTTTATGAAGATATTAAAGATAAAATGACTTTTCAGCGGGAATTTCATCAATAAGAACAGGGCTTTGCGGGATGATTTGCAAAAATTACTGCAAGCCCTTTTATTTATGGTGGGTTTTATGCTAAAATAGGAACGTTAAGTTTGTAAATTACAGCAGAGTCCATCTGCTGCAAAATACCTATATGGGGGTAGATTTGATTTGAAGTATATGAGTGGTAACGAACTGCGCGAAGCTTATTTGCAGTTCTTTGCAGAAAAGAAAGGGCATCTTCGCCTGCCGAGTTTCTCGCTGATTCCGCAGGATGACCCGACCCTGCTCTTGATTGGTGCAGGTATGGCGCCGTTAAAGCCGTTCTTCACGGGCAAGATGAAGCCGCCCCGCACGCGTGTGACCACGAGTCAGCGCTGCGTGCGTACCGGCGATATCGAAAATGTCGGCCGCACCGCCCGCCATCAGACGTTCTTTGAAATGTTGGGCAACTTTTCCTTTGGTGATTACTTCAAGGGCGAAGCTATTCCCTGGGCTTGGGAATTCCTGACGGAAGTTGTCGAACTGCCGAAGGACAAACTCTGGGTTACGGTTTATCCGGATGATGATGAAGCCATCGAAATCTGGAAATCCCAGCCAGGCTTCCCGCAGGACCATATCGTCAAGATGGAAGATAACTTCTGGGAAATCGGCCCTGGCCCCTGCGGTCCGGACTCCGAAATCTACATCGACCTGGGCGAAGAACGTGGCTGCGGCTCGCCGGACTGCGCAGTTGGCTGTGACTGCGATAGATACCTCGAAATCTGGAACCTCGTGTTCACGCAGTACGACAAACAGGAAGATGGCTCCTACAAGAACCTGGCCCATAAGAACATCGATACGGGCTGTGGTCTGGAGAGACTTGCTTCCGTTGTACAGGAAAAGAAGACCAACTTTGAAACGGACCTCCTGTACCCGATTATCGAATACGCTGCTAGTGTTGCCGGTGTAAAATATGGCGAAGATGCCGAAAAGGATAT
>CADBYQ010000088.1 GCA_902798865.1 Pseudoselenomonas ruminantium
GACGGAGCAGTCTGCCAATTTGCCGGGCAGGCTCGATACTTCCAGCGCATTCTTGCGGCGTGTAAGTTCACGAGCTTTGCGGGCGGCTTCGCGGGCGCGGGCGGCCATGATGGCCTTTTCGATAAATTTCTTGGTGATGGTCGGATTTTCCTCGAAGTATTCGGACAGACCTTCCGTTACGATGGAATCCACAATACCGCGCACTTCGCTGTTGCCCAGCTTCGTCTTGGTCTGACCTTCAAACTGCGGGTCACGAACCTTGAGGCTGATAACCGCCGTCAGGCCTTCGCGCACATCATCGCCGGAGAGATTGCCGTCCTTGTCCTTAAGGATATTCTGCTTGCGGGCAAAGTCGTTGGCTGCACGGGTCAGGGCAAGCTTGAAGCCAGCCAGATGCGTACCGCCTTCTTCGGTGTTGATGTTGTTGACGAAGGAATATATGTTCTCCTGATAGCTGTCGTTATACTGCAACGCGATTTCTACGACCGTATCATCTTTGATGCCGTTGAAGTAAATCGGCACCGGATTGATTTTTTCCTTTTTGCGGTTCAGATGTTCGACAAAAGAGCTGATACCGCCCTCAAAATGGAACGTATCACTTCTGAGTTCCTCACCACGCTCATCGTTGAGCACAATGGTTATACCGTGGTTCAAGAAGGCCAGCTCGCGCAGGCGGTGTTTGAGTGTATCGTAGCTGTACGTAGTCACAGAGAAAATTTCCGGGTCCGGTACAAAATGTACACGCGTTCCCGTGATTTCCGTTTCGCCGGTTACATGGAGTTTTTCCACAGTTTCGCCGCGCTTAAAGGAGATTTCATGGATTTTGCCGTCACGCTTAACCTGTACTTCCATCGAGGTGGACAGGGCGTTAACAACGGATACACCTACACCATGCAGACCGCCGGATACCTTGTAGCCGTCGCCGCCGAATTTACCGCCGGCATGCAGTACCGTCAGTACGACTTCTACGGCAGGCATGCCGCTTTCATGCATATCTACAGGGATACCACGGCCATTATCCGTAACGGTAATGCTGTTATCCTTGTGAATGGTTACATCAATCTTATCGCAGAAACCGGCCAGGGCTTCATCGATAGAGTTGTCGACCACTTCGTAGACGAGATGGTGCAAACCGCGCTCAGAGGTGCTGCCGATATACATGCCGGGGCGCATACGCACAGCTTCCAGACCTTCGAGAATCTGAATCTGTTCAGCACCATAATCAGCATCTACAGCCGTTACCTCGGCACTGCTTTCATCCGTATGGATTTCAATACCAGTGGTGTCTACACTCTCAATGCCGTTATCCTCACTCTGTACTGTATTTTCTATATTCAGCTGTTCATTATCATTTGCCATGAAATCTTACGCTCCCATCATTCCGTAAAAGACTCCGATACTGCAAGGGGCGCAGCATCCTTTTCCATATCCATTGTATCATAAACCATCTGCGAACGCCGCTTCAGTGTCCAGGGCGAAATCGCAGACAGATAAGTTTTCTTATCGGTGATGATGAGGGACTTTTTCGCCTCCTCATCCTGACGAATCTCTAACGGCAGAGTGTTCTCTAATCTGCCGGCTGCCTGCTCATGCTTCAGAAATTCGCTGCCTGTTCCCTTTTGAAACAGCGCATAATCGTGTATCGCAATTACATCCTTCGTTCGCACGGATATACCATTGCCTAAATGGAGAAACATCAGTTACCTCCTCCCCAGCTTGATGACATCATAGCGCTTGGGTGTTTTATAATCCTTCGGACGATGCATATCAAACCGCAGGGCATACAGCGCGCGGGTGATATTATCTTCATTCAGCTGTTCCGGCGGCAGACAGCGGTAGAGCATAACGAGTGTCTTGGCTTTCATGCTGGTCTTATCGTTTACATCCGTATCAGCTGCCAATTGCTGCACCATAATCGAACGCTGTTCATTGACAATTTTGGGCGTACATTCCGGTACATACTGCTTGACCTCCGGATATCGTGCCCAGGGCATATCCCGCAGCACCTGCCGTACAGAGGCCGTCATCTTATCCCTCTTTATGCGCCTGCATTCATCGCAGAGGCTTTCTTCCGGTGCCATCAGCCGCCCGCACTGCGGGCATTTTTGATATTGCTTGGAAATTTTCAGCTTCTGCAGCTGCAAATGTTTGCGGTAAAGATTGCTTACCGCCTTGCCGATTTCTTCATCTTCAGCCTCGGACCCCAAATTTTCTGCTGCCTGCATTTCCGCAGGGGATAGCGGCATTTTGCATCGTTCCCGCCCTATATTTTCTTCCACTTCAGCGGGCGCCAGCCGGATTTCCTCAATACCTTCACTGTCGGATTTTTCCCAGCGTTTGGTAAAAGCCACTTTCTCAATCATCTTCTGGCCTGCATAGTTATTTACAGATTGCACGACTTGTGGCATCATCATTTGCAACTCATTACGCAAAGCAGAGTTATCACTGTAAATATAAAGTGTCTTATTGCGTATGCCCTGCGGTGAGGTATTACGGGCCACAAACTCCCCGACAATCTCCGGCCAATGCCATAGAACCCAGTGCATATAATATTTTTTTTCACAGCTGCTGCCCATATGGTGGATTGTCTTGCGGATAATACTATCCGGACGTTCCAATCCCGGACTGCGGGCTTTCAAATTGCCTGCCATGATTTACCTCGTAATTCTCCCGGCCTCAACATGATAGTATGTGCCCATACGTTCTGCCGGAAAATAAGCCTGATCGGTAGCGGTAATCATGGTCTGAATCCGCTCCCTGCGGATAAAATCCAACAGCTGGCTGCGGCGGGAAGCATCCAATTCACTCATTACATCGTCCAGCAAGAGCACCGGATATTCCCCTGTCTCAGAGCGCAGAAACTCCAGCTCAGCCAGTTTTAAGGACAGTACGCCGGTGCGCTGCTGCCCCTGCGAGCCAAAAGAGCGCAGATTGATGCCGTTGACCGTGAGGATGATATCGTCCAAATGGGGGCCGCGCCCTGTCGAACCACGGAGGATATCGATTTCCCGATGACTTGCAAGCTCTTTATTATACCATGAAACGAGGTCACTTGTCACGTTATCCCCTGCAGCACCATGAATCTCATAGGCGATGGACAGATTCTCCAGATTGCCGGAAATACGCCGCTGCATGAGGTTGGCCAGCATATTGAGCTTTTTGACTGCTTCTAGACGCTTCCGGGTAATCTTCACCGCACTTTCGACTAACTGAACATCCCAGAGTTCCAGCATATCCACACCGGCCTTGCGTTCCCGTATTTTTTTCAAGAGGTTGTTGCGCTGGGTGATGATTTTGCCGTATTTGCTCAACTCGTGATAGTAAGCAGGGCTGGCCTGACTTATCTCCCCGTCCAAAAAACGCCGGCGAAGTGCCGGCGCTCCCTTGATGAGAAATAAATCCTCCGGGGAAAAGAGAACGGTATTTAAGTTGCCCACGAGGTCTTTGGGGCGAATGGGATGCTCATTGAGGAAAATTTTACGCCGCTTATCCCGGCTGAACTGAAAATCCAAGCTATTTTCTACGCCCAGACGCGTAAACTGAAGCTGTACAAAAGCCTGTGGACATTCCCAACGGATGAGGTCTGTATCCGTATGCGTGCGGTGCGAACGCCCTAGTGAAGCATAGTAAACAGCCTCTACGATATTGGTCTTTCCCTGAGCATTGGCGCCCAGGAAAATATTGATGTTCGGGTCGAATGTTAACTTTAGCTCACTATAATTACGATAATCTTTCAGCCTTAATGAATAAATATGCATAAATACACCATTCCATGTCCACTACCGGCGGACACAAACCCGCCAAGCCCCGAGATCCGTGATTTCCACCACATCACCATCATGCAGTTTACGACGGCGCGCCGATTCCTTTTCGCCGTTGCGAAAGATAAGGCCTTCTGCCAGCAGAGCTTTTACTTCCCCGCCGGAGGGTAGAACACCTGCCCATTTCAGAAACTGGTCCAACTGGATTTCTTCCGTTTCAATCTCAATATCCTCTATATTCATGTGGATAACCTCCTTGGCGCTTAATGTGCAGTGCGTACCGGTGTAACGACGTAGATAAAGGCATCGTCTTTTTCTTCTTTTACGGTCATAGGGGAGAGGGGTTTGGTCAAACGTAATTCACAGTTTTTGCTGTCGATAATCTTCATCACATCAGTGAGATACTGCGCATTGAACGCAATCGTCACATCTGGCCCTTCAATGGAGGCCGGGATGGTTTCCTCAGCATTGCCGATATCCGGATTGTTGGAAGTAATATGCAGCTGGCCGTTGGCAAACTCCATCTTGATTACGTTGTAATCGCCAGCTCGGGAAATCAGGGATACGCGGTCAACGGCAGCATTGAATTCCGCAGAATCCAAAACGACCAGGGTATCGTGATTGGGTGGGATAACGTAGTTGTAATCGGGATACGCGCCTTCGATCAAACGAGAAGTCATGTAGATATTGTCAAAAGCGAAGCTAATTTGATTGAAATTGCAGCTGACCTGTACATCGGTGGGGATATCTGAGGTCATATTGTGGAGAAGTTCCTGCAAAATATTGGCCGGGATGATGACTTTGATATTGCCCAGCGGTTCGGCAAACTGTTCATATTTTACAGCCAGTCTGTGCATATTGGTCGCTGCCATGGTCACTTTGTTCTCGGCTACTTCCAGATAACAACCGGTAAATACAGGACGGGATTCATCCTTCGAGCAGGCAAATACTGTTTTCTTAATCAAAGAACGCAGAATGTTGTCCTTGATGGAAAATTGTATATTGGCTTCAATCTCTTTGACCGTCGGAAATTCTGCAGCGTTCATGCTGAGCAGAGTGAAGTTGGCCTGATTGGATGTTATGTTGATGATTTTTTCTGTGCGATTATAAGCGATGGTCAGGCTATCCCCAGGAAGCTTGCGGATAACTTCCAGAAAATATCGTCCACTGACAGCAAGTTGTCCCGGTTCTTCAATCTCTACAGGAATACGACATACCAGGCCGATTTCATTGTTGGTGGCATGAATTTCCAGGATATTGTTTTCCGCTCTTAGAAAAATCCCAGCCAATATGGGGGTCTGGGGCTTGGAGGGTATCGCTTTGGAGACAATGGAAAGTGCGCTGGACAGTTCAGATTTAACACAGGTTATTTTCATGGGGCTAGGTCCTTTCTTTTTTTTAATATTATCTATAAGATTTATAAATAAATAGCCGTAGTAGTAGTAGGGCCTGTGGAAATGTGGAAAAGGAGGATGGCGTCAGAGATTATCGACAGGTAGCCTGTTAATAATGTGTTGAAAATATATGGGATGGTTATCCACATTATCCACGGATTTATACAGGGGGTAACTTTATCCACAAATTGCCAACAGGAATTCAAGATGTATTTCCACAAACTTATCCACGCCCTCATTGTGTAAAACGAGGGCGTGGATTAAACAGGGTCAGACCTTCTGTATACGGTCAATCAATTCGTTTAAAATGCCGCCAAGGCGATTGTCGGTTTCCTTGTCCTGGCTGATTTTGTCATAGGCATGGATAACGGTGGTGTGGTCCCGCCCGCCAAAGAACTGGCCAATCTGGGGCAGGGAAGTTTCCGTCAATTCCCGGCAGAGATACATGGCAATCTGGCGGGGATACGCAATCGTTCTGGTGCGCTTCTTCGATTGAAGGTCTTCGATTTTGATTTTGAAATAGGAGGCGACGATTTCCTGAATCACATCCATCGTCACTTCCTTGGCCTTGCCATTGGGGAAGATATCCTTCAGGGCTTCGGCCACGAGGTCGGTATTTACCGGTCGTTTGGTCAGGGACGCAAAGGCCACAACGCGGGTCAGGGCGCCTTCCAGCTCACGGATATTGCTGTCGATGCGGCTGGCAATGTAGACCATCACATCATCGGGCACGCTGAAATGGTCGCTCTGGGCCTTGTTCTTCAGAATGGCGATGCGGGTTTCCAAATCCGGTGCCTGAATGTCGGTAGTCAGTCCCCATTCAAAACGGGAACGCAGGCGTTCTTCAAGGCGTTCCACTTCGCGGGGCGGTCTATCGGATGACAGAATAACCTGCTTCTGGGCATCGTAAAGCGTATTGAAGGTATGGAAGAATTCTTCCTGCGTACTGGTCTTGCCGGAAATAAACTGAATATCGTCAATCAGCAGCACATCAATGTTGCGGTACTTCTGACGGAATTTGTCCGAGGTACCCTGCTGGATGGCCTGAATGATTTCATTGGTAAACTGTTCGCTCGATACATAGAGCACCCGCATTTCCGGATGATTCTTGAGCACCCGGTTGCCGATGGCATGCATGAGATGGGTCTTGCCCAGGCCAACGCCGCCATACATAAAGAAGGGATTGTAGGTTTTGCCGGGTTTATCGGCTACGGCCATAGCTGCTGCATGGGCAAAGTTGTTGGATTTGCCCGTAACGAAGGTATCGAAGGTATATTTGGGATTTAAGGAAGAATTGTCGCCGGGCGCTACAAAATGCGTCTCCGGGGCAGCAGGCTCCTCCGCAGCTTTTCCCTCGGGAAAGAGGGTTCCCTGATTGGGATTTTCTTTTTTGACCGGCCGGCGTACAGGTTCATCCTCGTCAGCGGCCGCGGTGTTTTCCTGTACCGTCAGCAGGACCGTGATGGGTGCACCCAATACGGCGCGGGCGGCATCCTCGATAAAGGTCTGATAGTGTCCGGCAATCCATTCCTTGGCCATTTCGGTCTGGGTGCCGAGTTCCAAAGTATCATTTGACAGGGAGAGCGGCTCAACGGGATTTAGCCAGTTAAATGCTGTGGGGGCGAGCTGTTCCTTCATCTTGTCGAGAATCTGTGCCCAGACAGCCTGCAGCTGTGTTTGCTCCATTTAGAAAGTTCCTTTCTGCATATAAAGTATGATAGGATTTTTTTCCACAGGTGTATAAGTTTATCCACATGATTATCCACAGTTGTGGATAAGTAAGGCTTCCACGAGGGGTGAGGCGGGAAAATGGGATAAAAATGCGGGAGTCAAATCCTCCCGAAAATCAATGCCTGTGAAGTTTTCCGCAAAATTATCAACAATATCTTACCAAAATCACCGTAAGTTATCAACAGTTTTTCTGTGGATAGGCGGATATTGGTGAAAATTATCCACAGAAAACAGGGAAAAAAGCGTGGATATTATATTGACACTGCCCATGCCTTAGGCTATAATTTACAGTGATTCTTAGTGCGAGGGCGACCTTCGCCTAAGGGATGAATACGAATTTCTGAAATCAGAATAATATCCGTTTAAGGAGGTGTATACCGAATGAAGATGACTTTTCAGCCGAACAACCACTGGAGAAAGAAGACCCATGGCTTCCGTGAGCGCATGAAGACGAAAGGCGGCCGTCTCGTTTTGAAGAGAAGACGCCAGCGCGGCAGAAAGAAGCTTTCGGCATAAATTTTAAAGCAAGGTCACTTCCAAGTGACCTTTTTCTTTGATTATTAACGTTAAGTTTTGAGATAGATTTTGGTGAATTTAGGTATGTTTGAATTACCGAGACGGCGGATGCTCAAGCGCCGTAACGACTTTCAGCGGGTTTACCGCCAGGGAAAGTCACTAGCTAACCGCTATTTTGTCCTCTATGTCTTTGAGTCGGAGGCCTTAGCGGGAAAAGTCGGTTTTGCAGCCGGAAAAAAACTGGGGTGTGCGGTAAAGCGCAACCGGGTGAAAAGGCTTTTGCGGGAGACTTACCGCCTGCACAGCAATGAATTGCGTCCGGGGATTGCCCTGCTTTTGGTGGGCAGACAGGCAATGATCGATGTCAAGTGCCCGGTGGTGGAAAAATCCTTCCTGAAGTTGGGACAAAAGGCAGGCATTTTCAAGTGAAAAAATTTTTGCTGGGGCTGGTTTGGCTCTATCAGCACTTTATTTCCCCGTTGAAACCGCCGACTTGCCGTTATATTCCGACCTGTTCGGAGTATGCGCGCATTGCGATTGAGAAATATGGGGCACGCCGTGGCGGCTGGCTGGCGATAAAGCGCATCCTGCGCTGCCATCCCTTCCATAAGGGCGGTTACGACCCAGTCCCATAAGGTTTATAGGTATTTAGATTAGGACGTGATGGTTTGGAATTTTTTAGCACGATTTTTTATCCGATTGAAAGTCTCCTGCGTTTTGTGCTGGAGAGCCTCTTTGCGATAACCAGTGCGGCAGGCTTTGCCAGCTATGGTTGGGCAATCATTCTGCTGACGATTATCGTCAAGATGGCGCTTTATCCGCTGACGGTGAAGCAGGTCAAGTCCATGAAGGCCATGCAGGAACTGTCCCCGAAGATGAAGAAGATTCAGGAAAAATACAAGGATAACCCGCAGATGATGCAGCAGAAAATCGGCGCCCTCTACAAGGATGCCGGTGTTAATCCGCTGGCTGGCTGTCTGCCGTTGCTCATTCAGATGCCGATTCTCATGGGCATGTATTATTCCCTGTATAATTTCAGCTATCCTACGCCGGAATCCGCTTATTTCCTCTGGATGACCAGTATGTCTGACCCGGACCCGCTCTATATTCTGCCGGTGCTGTCGGCACTCACGACGTTCCTCCAGCAGAAGATGACGACGACGGATTTCAATAATCCGCAGATGAAGATGATGATGTTCATCATGCCGCTGTTTATCGGCTGGATCAGCATCAACTTCCCCTCTGGTCTGGTCCTTTACTGGGTAACGATGAACGTGGTACAGATTGCCCAGCAGTGGTGGATGTATCGTGGTGAAAATACCGCACCGAAAAAGTAGGCTGCCTGATGGCAAGCGTAGTTGAGGCAACGGGGAAAAGCGTTGCAGACGCACTGTCTTCCGCGCTCCGTCAGCTGGGCTGCACGGAAGATGAAGTGGACTATGAAGTTCTGGAAGCACCTTCCAAGGGCTTTTTGGGCTTGTTTGGCGTGAAACCGGCCAAAATCAAGGTGACGAAGAAGGAAATGGCTGTACAGACGGCTGCTCCTGTTGAGCAGGAACCTGCAGCTGTAGAGCCGGTTGGCGTGGAAGCTGAGACCGTTGAGGTGGAAACTTCTGCTAAAGAAAAGGCGGCTGGTGTTTCCGCTGAAGAACAGCTGGCGCGGGCCGAGAACTTCCTGCGGGAA
>CADBYQ010000089.1 GCA_902798865.1 Pseudoselenomonas ruminantium
ATTGACTGGCAGCAGGTACTGCAGGCGCATCCGGACTATGATAAGCTGACGGTCCTGCAGTCCGAATGTGAACTGCTGGAACTGGAAATAAATGATGTAGGCGATATTTTGTCCGTGAAGCAGCCCCAGCTTATGGAAGAAACGTTCAAGGAATCCGTTTGGCAAAAAAATGCCGCAGATGTTATTGGCGGCCGGGCAGAATTAGAGCGTAAGATGAAAAAACTTCGGGATGAATACAAGAAAAATACCGAAGAGGATTATAAGGCCCGGCGGCAGGCGATTGATGAAGAATATTTAAACGCCATTTTAAATCTCAACATCAAGCTGGACAACCAGGAGTCTATGCATAATCCGTTGGATTCCAAGGCCAGCATTGCGGAAGAACGCGAAGCCTGGCTGCAGGAGCGCAGCCGACTGCAGGCTGAACGGGGAAAACGCCAGTATGAGCTTTGGCAGACGTATAAAGCGGAAATCGAAGCCTATGTGCAAAAGGAAATGGGGCCGGAACTGGCTGCATGGAGGGCCCAGCTGCCACAACTGCGAGAACAGGAAATGGCTGCGGCATTAAAGACCAAGACTGATGCCGATAAACGCAATGCCGAGGCCCTGCAAAAGCAGCAGGAACTGGCACTGCAGGTGCAGGAGCGTCTGGCCAAACGGCAGATGCTGGTCGAGAAAAAGGCGGATTTGGCAGCCTTACAGGCACATATCTTCAATGATGTGGCAGGAAAAGCGGCCAAGATTGCCATTATGCATCACTTTACATTGATATTGGTACATCATCCCCAGACTTTGGCTTCATTTATGCCGGAGGCTGCCAAAGCAGATCCGCTTTTGCCGAAGGACAGCATTGCCATTGGCATAACAACGCAGGATGTTACCGGGGAAATTGTGCAGGAAATGAAAAATCTGTAAATAACCTATGATAAAGAAAGAAGCGAGTTAGGATGAAATTACGTAAGAAAACAGCAGCTGCTATGATTATGGCTCTACTTTGTGCCACTTTAGCCAGTGGCTGCGGTCAGACGAAAATTGGCTATATTGACGGAGAACGGGTTTCCAAAGAGGCTCCGCAGATTAACAGCCTGATTGAAGAGGGCAATAAGAAGATTGAAGAGGCACAGGCTCAGGCTGGGGAAGAACTGCAGAAAAAATTGCAGGAAAATCCCAACATGAGTCAGGAGGATATGCAGAAGGCACAGATGGACAGCCAGCGTAAGATACAGGGCCTCAATCAGTCCTATGCGCTGCAGCTTCGTCAGAAGATGGATGTCGCTTTGGCTGCTGTTACCAAGGAAAAGAAACTCGATGCTGTAGTGAACAACAGCACGGATCAGCCTACGGCTGTTACCGGTGCGATAGATGTGACCGATGATGTCATTGCGCAGCTGCAGTAAGATGGGAGCAGTGAAATGAAAAAGACATTGCAAGAGATTGCCGATATTGTAGGCGGACGCATTGCAGGCGATGCTGCCATTGAAATCGAGGGCCTGGATAATATTGCTGGTGCCGGTGCCGGTGATTTGACCTTTGCCGTGGACCCGCATATTGAAGAGGCGAAAACCTGTAAGGCGGCAGCGGTGATGTTGCCGGAAGGCGTGGAAGATTTCCCGAAGACAGCACTTTATGTAGAAGACCCCAGAGCTGCTTTTGCCAAACTGCTCAACATTTTTACGCCGAAATTGGAACGGCCCGTGGAAGTCAGCGACAAGGCATATGTGGGCAAGGAGGTAAAGCTGGGACAGAATGTTACCATTATGCCCTTTGCCATGGTTGATGACCATGCTGTAATCGGCGATAATGTCGTCCTTTATCCGCATACTTATATTGGCCAGTATGCGGAAATCGGTGATGACACCGTGGTTTATTCCAATGCAACTGTACGCGAGCATTGCCGTGTGGGCAAACGCTGCGTGATTCATAGTTCTGCTGTAATCGGCTCGGATGGCTTCGGCTTTACCACCAAAGACGGCGTACATACCAAAGTGCCACAGGTTGGCATTGTGGTCCTGGAAGACGATGTGGAAATCGGCGCACATGATGGCATTGACCGGGCTGCGATGGGCGCAACCGTTATTGGCAAGGGCACGAAGATTGACAATCTCGTGCATATCGGGCACAACTGTAAAATTGGTGCAAACTGCCTGATTGTCGCACAGACGGGAATTTCCGGGTCGACGACTGTAGGGCATAATGTTACCTTTGGCGGCCAGGTGGGTACCGTCGGCCATATCAATATTGGGGCCAATTCAGTCTATGCGGCACGCTCCGGGATTATCGGCGATATGCCGGAAGGCGTATTCTGTGCAGGCTTCCCCGTGCAGAGCCATACGGAATGGCTGCGCATGCAAGCGGCCATGAAGAGATTGCCGGAAATGATGAAGAAAATGAAACAGCTGGAAAAGAAACTGGCAAAGTACGAGGGCTAAGAAGTTGTTGTACTATGTTTTGCGCGCGATAAGCGTATTGGCTTGCGCTATGCCGCGTCAATTGTGTGAGTTTTTGGGCCGCCTGCTGGGAAATCTTGCCTGGCTGTTGGTGCCGCCGAAACGCAAGGCTTTGGCCAAAGGTCAGATAAAAATGTGTCTGCAGGTAGATGATGCCGCAGCTGATCGCATTGCCAAGGCGAGCACCGTGCGCTTCGGCCCTATGCTCTTTGAGGTGCTGCGCTTTCCGGTGATTCGCAAGAACCCGGAACAATATGTCCGCATTGAAGGACTGGAAAAACTTCAGCAGGGAATGGCCGCTGGCAAAGGTGCGGTTATTGCAGCTGCGCACAGCGGCAACTGGGAGCTTATGGGCGGAGCCTTTGCAATGGCGGGAATCCCTTTGGTGGGGGTAGCCATGAAGCAGAAGGATTCAGCGGCGGATCGGTTTATCAACGAGTACCGTACGTTGATTGGCATGCATATTACCTATAAGACCGGGGTGCGGGAAATGTTCGCCATGCTCAAAAAAGGCTGGGCAATTGGCCTGATAATGGATCAGGATACCAATCGCCATGATGGCATTGTCCTGGATTTTTTTGGGCGTCCGACCAATTGTACCCCGGGGGCTGCCTCGATGGCGCGCTTTCAGGGCGTTCCCATTTTTACTTCCTTTATGCACAGAGAGGCTTGTGGTAATCACACACTGGTGGTGGATGGCCCGTTCTATGTCGAGAAGACGGATGACAAGCGGGAAGATATAAGGCGTACTACACAGAAAATCAACGATGCGATTGAAGGTCATGTGAAAAAATATCCGGAAGAATGGTTTTGGCTTCATGACCGTTGGAAGTCCATTCGAGAGGAATTTTCTGATTCAGATTTTAGACATCTGAAATAAATGTTTCAGGAGGAATAGATTTGCAACAGACTACATTGGCAGCAGAGGCCGTTTATAATGGCATTGGCCTGCATTCCGGGCGCGAGGTGCATCTGGTGATGAAACCTGCTCCTGCGGATACCGGTCTGGTATTTGTACGGACAGATATAGAGGGGCGGCCGCAGATTCATGCTGCAGCTGCTAACGTGACCTCCACCATGCGGGCTACTACTGTCGAAGAAAATGGCTGCAAGGTCTTTACGATTGAGCACCTGATGAGTGCATTTCATGCAATGGGCATTGATAACTGCTACATTGAAATTGATGCTGAGGAGCCGCCCGTGGCTGATGGTTCTTCGCTAGCGTTTTTTCAGGTGATGAAGGCAGCAGGTGTTGTGGAATTACCGGCAGAACGCAAGGAAATTGTGATTGACAAGGTTTATCGTATTGATGATGAGTCGCATAATCGCTTTGTTATGGTTGTGCCCTATGACGGATTCCGGGTGAGCTTTACCTCGGTAAATCCGCATAAACTCATTGGCATTCAGTATGAAAATTTTGAGATAACACCGGAACTTTATGAGACGGAAATCGCGCCGGCTCGCACCATTGCCTACGAAAAGGAAATTGAAGCCCTGCGCAGCATGGGACTGGGCCTTGGGGGGACACTGGAGAGCGTCATTGTTTACAATGATGAAGGCTGGATTAATCCCCTGCATTTTGAGGACGAACTGGTACGGCATAAGATTTTGGATGTAATTGGTGACCTGCGGTTGGCAGGCCCCATTCGCGGTCATGTTATTGCTGTCGCTTCTGGCCATGCGTTGAATACCAGTTTGGCCAAAAAGCTGCAGGCAAGTTTAGGTTGATAGAGAATTTTTCAGGAAGAGGGAATAAAAAATGGTTTTGGAAATTACGGATATTATGAAGATTTTGCCTCATCGCCCGCCGATGCTTTTGGTGGACCGCATTATCGAAATCGATCCGTTTAAATCGGCTACGGGCATCAAGAATGTGACCATGAATGAGCCGTTCTTCGTAGGACACTTCCCGGATCATCCCATCATGCCTGGCGTGCTTATTTTGGAAGCTATGGCACAGGTCGGCGGCGTGGCCATGCTGTATCCGGAAGAAAACCGGGGCAAGATTGCCATGTTTGGCGGGATGGAAAATATTAAGTTCAAACGTCCGGTGGTTCCTGGTGATCAGCTGGTGACGAAGGCACATATCGTGAAAGTGCGCGGGGAATTTGGTGTGCTGCACTGCGATGGCTATGTTGGTGACCAGCTGGCCGCATCGGCAGATTTTAAGTTTGCCATGAGAAAAGAAGAAAATATGTGATTCCTGCCTAAAAATGGAAGATAATCTTTGTTCAACTCAGATAACGCCTAAATTTGCAGTCAGATGATGTGAGAAAATTAGCGGTTGGTTTGGGAGTATATAGAAAAGACGGAGCAAAGAGTAGGAAATAGCTGTTTGGCAGGTCTTGCCGGACAGAGTTATAAGGAGTTGTAGCAGATGAGTGCGGAAAATATTAGTGCAGAGGCACAGATACATCCCACAGCGATTATTGAAGATGGTGCAAAAGTTGCGGCTGGTGTTAAAATTGGCCCCTATAGCGTAATCGGCAGCAATGTGGAAATTGGTGAAAATACCATTGTTGGCCCGCATGTGGTGATTACCGGCTGGACGAAAATTGGCCGGGAGTGCCATATTTTTCAGGGTGCCTCCATTGGTGAGGAACCGCAGGATTTGAAGTTCAAGGGTGAAAAGAGTTACACCAGTATTGGCGACCGGACGGTTATCCGTGAAGGCACGACTGTTCATCGGGCTACCGGTGAAGGTGAAGAAACGCGTATTGGCAACGATTGTCTTTTGATGGCGTTGACCCATGTGGCCCATAACTGCGTGATTGGCAACCGGGTTATTATGTCCAATGTGGCCAGCCTTGCCGGTCATGCTGTGGTAGAAGATCGGGCTGTAATCGGCGGCATGACCGGAGTTCACCAGTTTGTGAAGATTGGCCGCAATGCGATGATTGGCGGTATGAGCCGTCTCACGCAGGATGTTGTGCCCTTTACCATTGTGGCTGGCCAGCCGGCTAAAGTGGCTGGGCTTAATGCTGTAGGCATGTCCCGCGCAGGGATTGAACCGGCAGCCCGCCGCAGCATCAAACAGGCCTATAAGATTCTCTATCGTTCCGGCCTGACTTTGCAACAGGCGGTCAGCGTTATTGAGCAGGAAGTGCCTTCCTGTGAGGAAGTTGACCATATGCTGCGTTTCCTGCGCAATGCCGACAGAGGTATTTGCCGTGAACGTCGGGATGACAGAGACTAACAGATATATTATTTGTACGGAGGATGTTCATGGAGCGCATAGGACTTTTGGCAGGGATTGGAACCCTGCCGGTGGAGATTGCCCGGGCGGCCAAGGAGCTGGGGTATGAGGTCTACGCTGTAGCACTCCTGCCGGACACGGATTCCCGCCTGAAAGAGTATGCTGATGACTATCAGGAAATCAATGTCCTGAAGGTGGGCAAGATATTAAAACACTTGAAAAAAAGTGATATTCATAAGGTGACGATGATTGGCAAGGTGACGAAGGAAGTGCTCTTTGCCAAGAAGACCCTGCCGGATTTGAAAGCCATGCAGATACTCATGCGGGTGCCGGACAGGAAAGACGACACCATTATGCTGGCCATTATCGATGAATTGAAGAAAATCGATGTGGAGGTCTTTGACCAGACGGAACTCATCCGCAAATTGATGCCGGGGAAAGGTGTGCTGACCAAACGTCAGCCCACGGCAGAAGAATTAAAGGATATGGAGTTTGGTTTCCAAATGGCCAAGGAAATTGGCCGCATGGATGTCGGACAGACCGTGGTGGTTAAGGATATGGCAGTCATGGCGTTGGAGGCTATTGAGGGGACAGATGCCTGCATTCTGCGGGGCGGAAAACTCGCTGGCAGCGGCGCTGTGGTAGCCAAGGTGGCTAAGCCTGCGCAGGACAGCCGCTTTGATGTGCCGACTGTGGGATTGAAAACCTTGCAAATGATGGTAGAGGTCAAGGCAAAAGCCTTGGCCATTGAAGCCGATGCGACACTTTTGGCAGAGCGGGCCGATGTTATCGCCTTAGCTGAAGCGCACGATATTACCATTGTCGCGATGTGATGAATGAGACGCCGGGGAAGAAAAATTCCCGGCGTCTTTCGCTTTATATAAGCGGCATTTAATGGTATAATGTAATTTGGTTTAATGTTGTTAAAAGGAGGGGCGTCCATGAAAATCATGCTTTCCGCTGGCGAGGCGTCTGGTGATGTGCATGGCGAAAATATTGCCCGGGCAATACTTTCCATGGCACCGGAAACAGAGCTTATCGGTTTCGGCGGCACCCGTATGGAAAATGCCGGTGTCCGGCTGCGGCAAAACTTTGCTGATTACAGCGTCATGGGCGTTTGGGAAGTTCTAATCAATATTCGCCGTCTGTTTAAGTTGTTGAATGATTTGACGGATTTTATGCGTGAAGAACAGCCGGATATGCTTGTGCTTATCGATTATCCGGATTTTAATTGGCGGCTGGCCAAAAAAGCCAAGGCTTTAGGTATTCCGGTGTTCTCCTATATTCCGCCATCGGCATGGGCCTGGCGAAAGGGGAGAGCTAAGGATTGCGCCAGGATTGCGGATGAATTTATCGCCATCTTTCCCCATGAACTGCCGGTCTATGAAGCCGCCGGGGCAAAGATTTCTTTTGTGGGCAATCCCTTGGTGGATGCTGTGCGGCCGGAAATGCCTCGGGAAAAGGCACGGCGTTTCTTTAAAATGCCTGCGGATAAAACCGTAGTATTGCTGCTGCCGGGCAGCCGCAGGCAGGAAATCGAATTATTGCTGCCATCCATGCTGGCCGGGGCCAAAAAACTGTTGGCAGACAGGCCGGATACGGTGTTTTATCTTCCGGTAGCGGATACGGTCAGCCGGGAACGCATTGAGGAATTGATTGAGGCTGCCGGCGTATCGGTAACGCTTACCACAGAGAAGCGCTACAGTCTGATGGCGGCAGCGGATGCGGCGATGGCAACCTCGGGTACTGTGGTTATGGAGGCGGCTCTTTTGGGATTGCCCTGCGTGGTGCTCTACCGGCTGTCACCATTATCCTATGCCATTGGAAAACTCCTGGTGCATGTGGATAATTTCAGCCTGCCCAATATTTTGCTGAATGAAAGTTTTCAGCGGGAATTGCTGCAGGATGAGGTTACGCCGGAAAATATTGCCAGTGAGCTGAAAAAATTATATCCTGGGGAGACACATCGCCAGGAAGTAACAGCCAAATTAAAACTTGCCTGTCAAAAACTGGGCGCGCCCGGCGCTTCTGGCAGAGTGGCAGAACGAATACTCAATGCTGCCCGGGAATTTGCAGCAAAATAAATTAGTGAGGGAAATACATGAAGAATTATAAGCGCCTTCTGCAATATATCCGGCCTTATCTGAAACGCTTGGGGCTGGCCATTGTCTGCATTGTGGTGGCAGCGGCTTGTAACCTTTATCTGCCCTGGATTATCAAGGACATGGTGGATAAGGTCTTGGCAGACAAAGATATGGTGATGCTGTACGTTATCTGCGTCAGCATTGTGGTGGTCTTCCTGATTCGCGGAATATTTTACTATGGACAGTCCTATCTGGTGTCCTATATCGGGCAAAAAGTGGTCATTGACGTGCGGGAAGTGATGTTCCGCAAGTTCCAGCGTATGCCCATGGCGTATTTTGACAAACATCAGACTGGGGAAACCATGAGCTATATCACCAATGATGTGTCGGCTATTCAGTCGGCGTTGGTGGATCAGCTGATTGAAATGGTGACTGAAGGTTCCATTCTCATTGGTTCGATTGTCATGATGGTTTACCTGGATTGGAAATTGTCCCTGTTGACTTTGATTGTTATTCCTTTGGTCGGGCAGGCCATGAAGATTTTTGGCCGCAAGCTGAAACGCAATGGTACGGTTATTCAGGAACGGGCCGCGGATATCACCTCCCTTTTGCAGGAGAGTATTTCCTCGATTCGGGTGGTCAAGTCCTTTGTCCGGGAAGAATATGAGATAAAACGCTTCATTAACCAGAACATCCTGAACTTCCAGGCGGCCATGAAGAATGTGCAGCTGACCAGCCTGCTTACGCCGACCGTAGAATTCTTGGCGGCGGTTTCCGTAACGTTTATCGTTGGCTTTGGCGGCTATGAAGTCGTAAACGGCCAGATGACGGCCGGTGCACTCGTGGCCTTCCTGACCTATGCGGTAAACCTGGCCAACCCGGTTAAGCGCCTGGCCAGAGTATATGGCAATCTGCAGCGGGCTATGGCTGCTGTAGACCGTGTGTTTGCGGTTATCGATTTGCCGGAACCCATCCGCGATAAAGAAGATGCAAAAGAGCTGCCGAAGATTGAAGGGCATGTGAAGGTGGATCACGTTACCTTTGGCTATAAGGAAGGCGTTAATGCCCTGGAAGATGTTTCGCTGGAAGTAAAGCCGGGACAGATGATTGCCTTTGTCGGCCCCAGCGGTGCTGGCAAGTCCACCATTGCCAACCTTATCCCGCGTTTCTATGAGATAAACAGCGGTGCAATCTCCATTGACGGACAGGACATCCGGGATGTGACCGTGGCGTCGCTGCGGGAACAGATTGGTATCGTGCCGCAGGAAACCATGCTGTTTTCCACGACCGTGATGGAAAATATCCGCTATGGCCGTTTGGATG
>CADBYQ010000090.1 GCA_902798865.1 Pseudoselenomonas ruminantium
GGAATCCTAACACCGATAGAGAAACACACCTTGTATTTAGCCGCATAAATGATGACCTAAGACACGACCACGGCATTCATGTAAATGACAAGCGTATCCTTAGGATATGCCGGAAGAAAAGCATAAAATCCACCATTAAGTACCGCAGCTATGGCTGCACCAGACGGGCGAAAAATCCTCAATACATCGCAGAAAACATCCTCTCCCGCAAATTTCATGCCGATACGCCCAATGAGAAATGGTTGACCGATGTCACAGAATTCAAGTGGTATGAGGGGCCTGTGGTACATAAACTGTACCTGAGTGCCATCCTTGACCTTTACGATAGACGAATCGTATCCTTTGTCATTAGTGAGCGTAACGACAATCCATTGGTATTCAAGACTTTGGACAAGGCGGTAAAAGCCAATCCAGATGCCCATCCGCTGTTCCATAGCGATAGAGGCTTTCAATATACGAACAGGAATTTCCATCACAAATTGGAAAAACAGGGAATGACCCAAAGTATGTCCCGTGTAGCCCACTGCATTGACAACGGGCCTATGGAAGGATTCTGGGGCATCCTAAAGCGAGAGATGTACTACGGCAAACGATTTACCAGCAAACAGAATCTAATAGATTCGATTGAAAACTACATTCAGTATTACAACTACAAGCGTGTGCAACGTAATCTCGGAATCCTAACACCGATAGAGAAACACACCTTGTATTTAGCCGCATAAAAAGACCGGCAGACGAATCTACCGGCCTAAGAAATCTTATAATTTTTTATTGTCCTCTTGACGGGGAGCGGTTCAGACTCGAAAGAGCCGGTGGACCGCCTTTGCTTACCAACCTAGAATTTCGGCAACTTTGTCCTTTAGATAAAGGGCAATTTTTTTTGACCCGTTTTTTAGGGGATGGGTGTTGTCGTCCGCATAATCCTGGGCTTCTAGCAGGGGCTTTTCTGCATTTAGGGGGATGAAATAGAGGTTGTTGTCGCCAAGGGCTTTGCATTCCATTACGGCTGCTTTAGTCCAACTGCGTGCTTCAGGCGGCAGCCAAGCGGGGACAGGTTCGATGGCGATAATGGGGGGATGGGGATTTAGCTGACGAACCGTTTGCAGAAGGTTTTTATAGCCTTGGATGAAATCTTGTCGAGCGGGCTGATGTTCATCGTTGCCGAAATCATTCGTTCCCAAAGAGATAAGAATTCCATCTACAGGGAAGTTTTGTGGATGCCAAAGATGATTTGTGGGCGATTTTTTATCACTATAAAATGTCCAGGGATAGCGGTCCGCGGTATGAACGCCCTGACCAGGCCAGCCTTCATCCCAATTGTGAATGACGCCTTCGCCAGATTTACCCAATACGCTGTATTCTGCGCCAAGCATTCGGGCCAGTTGGGGACCATAGGCCATATCGTTGTCTTCAATATCATCGTAGGGAGCATCGGGAGGTCCGTCATTTTTGGCCCCAGCTGTAATGGAATCGCCGATAAATTCCAAGCAGCGTGGTTTGGGTGGGTCAGGAGGGAGCAGTGTTTCGCTGCGTTCAAGGGAAAAACCGCGAAATTCACTAATGCCCATATACCCTTCAGTGGAACGGACCAGAAGTACCTTATGTCTGCCGGCAGAAAGATTTTCAGCTAAGAGGGTGTTTTCTCCTTGCGGACGGAAGCGCCGGAAGGGGCTGCCATCAATGCTGACGGCAGGCATCAAGTGACTTTTCCCAACGGCCAAAATACTGAATTAGCGGAGTTTTAGCAGGGATTTTTCGAACATTCATATAAAATGCCTTCTTTCAAAAATGGAAGTATTATGTGCAGAACTTAAGTAACGGATAAATTTATTATATTTACAGGCTGCAGCGTTGTCAATAAAAGATATGATGAACTATTTTAATGTAATGTAAAATAATCAACAAAAGATATATCTTTTGTTGACAAAAGGATTAACTAATAATATAATAAGGGCGTAGGAAGATGAAACGATAAAAAATTCCTACATAAAGTTTATAGAGGAGGAATAAACATGAACATCTTTTTGGTTTGCAACGCAGGTATGTCAACGTCGATTCTGGTGAAAAAAATGCAGGAGGCTGCTACGGCCAAGTCTTTGACGGATACGCATATCGAAGCGTTCAGTGTGGAGGTCTTGGATCAACGAGCTGCTGAAGCGGATGTTGTACTGCTTGGCCCGCAGATTCGCCACATGAAGGGCGATGTAGAGAAAATCGTTGCTGGCCGCTGTCCTGTGGAGGTTATCAACATGCAGGATTATGGTATGATACGCGGCGATAAGGTATTAGCTAAGGCTTTGCAGCTGTTAGGAAAGGAGTAAGCTGAACATGAGCGGAGTGATTTCTGGTTTTGAACGGGTAATGATGCCGCTGGCAGCACGGATTTCCGGCAACAAGTACTTGCTGGCCATGCGGGATGCCTTCTCGATGCTCCTGCCGTTCATTATCGTTGGTTCTTTCTTTGGTATTGTGCAGTGGGTGCTCTTAGATCCCTGGGGAACAGTAATGGGGGCCAATGGACTTAATCTGGGGGCTGCTTTTACTGGATTGGATACTGCTGGTGAAGCCTATAAGCATACGCAGTTTGTGCGCAGCATGCAGGTTATCCAAGGTTTGTGCAATAACGTTGTGACCGTAGGATTCGGTGTGTTTTCCTTCCTGCTGGTGGCAGCTTTCGCCTATCGGTTGGGAACCATCTGGGGCGGCGATCCCTTTGCTAATGCCTTGACAGCCTTGGGCGCCTTTATCATTGTCACGCCGCAGAGTGTAGGTGATATCGGTGCGTTTGACTTGTCGTATTTTGGCAATAAGGCTGTGCTTACCGCGATTATCGTGGCCACGGTGTCCTCGAAAATGTTCATTAACTTATCGAAGAATCAGAAGCTCACGATTAAAATGCCGGATACCGTGCCGCCAGCGGTGGCCAATTCTTTTGCCGTGTTGATGCCCGTGTTTATCACCTTGTTTAGTTTTACGCTGTTTTCAACCTTTCTGGCCCAAATGGAGTTTATGGGCAGCAAGGCTCTTAATGATTTAATTTATGCCTTGATTCAGGCACCTTTGATGGGCTTTTCACAGGGGATTGGTTTTTCGCTTCTCTATCAGGGAATTGTCTGGTTCTTTTGGTGGTTTGGCATTCATGGCCATAACGTAACCGCAGCCATTCAGAATATGGTCTATATGCCGGCGCAGCTGGCCAATCAGTCTGGTGATGCGGCGTATATCTTTTCCAATGGTTTCTTTGAAGCAGGGCTTATGCATGTTTTGGGACTGCTTATTGCCATTTTCCTCTTTTCCAAGCGCGAAAGCTGGCGAGCAGTGGCCAAAGTTGGTTTCCCAGCTATGCTCTTTAATATTCAGGAACCCATTGCCTTTGGCTTGCCCATCGTGTTGAATCCACTTTTGCTGGTACCGTATATTTTGGCGCCGCTCGCTAATACTATCGTGGGCTGGCTGGCTGTTTCAGCAGGACTTGTCCCCATCTTCAAATATGTTGTGCCGTGGACGATGCCGTTGTTCTTTGGCGGCACAATCGGGACCGGTTCGTTAGCCGGCGGCATTTTGCAGCTGGTGTGGCTGGCTATGGATATCTGCATTTATGCACCTTTTGTTATTGCTGGAAATAAAGTCAAGGACACGGAGGAAGAATGATGGACGAAAAGACATTAGAACAATCTATGCAGCTGATTTTGCATTCGGGGACGGGGCGGTCAGCGGTGATTGAAGCAATACAGGAATTGGCCAAAGACCATGATATTGAAAAGGCCAGAAAAGCGATTGAGGCGGCTGGTCAGGAAATCGGCAAGGCGCATGATATTCAGACGGCGATGATGAGCGCGGAATGTGATGGACAGCCTGTTGAGAAAAGCATTCTGCTGATTCACGCCCAGGATCATTTTATGACTTCGCTGGCTGTGCGGGACATGGCAAAATTGATGATTGATTTGTATGAAGATGTGAAGAAGGGGTAATCTATGGCCAAGCAGTATCAATTTCCGGAGAATTTCTGGTGGGGGGCGGCTACGTCCGGCCCCCAGTCGGAGGGGCGTTTTCATAAAGCGCACAGGAATCTTTTCGATTACTGGTATGACCAGGACCCAAAAGCATTTTTTGCGGGTGTGGGGCCCAATGTTGCTTCTAATTTTTACAATGACTTCCGTCAGGATATTGCTCTGATGAAGCAGGCCGGCTTGAATTCGGTCCGTACGTCCATTCAATGGTCACGTCTGATAAAGGACTTGGAAACCGGTGAACCGGATGCGGATGGTGTGCGTTTTTATAATGAGGTCATTGATGAATTTCTGCGGCAGGGCATTCGTCCTATCATGAATCTGCATCATTTTGATTTGCCCTATGCGCTGTACGAAAAATATGGTGGCTGGACGAATAAAAAGGTGGCGGTGCTTTTTGCCGACTTTGCGGAAAAATGTTTTGCGCTCTTTGGCGATAGGGTCAAGGAATGGACGACCTTCAATGAGCCGATGGTGGTGGCAGAAGGCGAGTATCTGTATCAGTTCCATTATCCATTGCAGGTGGATGGGAAAAAGGCTGTGCAATGCATTTATAATCTCAATCTGGCTTCGGCTATGGCGATTGCGCGCTTCCGGCAGTCGGCGTGCCAAAAACAGGGCGGCCGTATTGGTATCGTGATTAACCTGACCCCTGCTTATCCGCGCTCGGCGTCAGCAGAAGACCTGGCCGCAGCGGATTTTGCTGAAACATTCAAGAACAAGGCTTTCCTGGACCCGGCAGTCAAAGGCGTTTTTCCGCCGAAGCTGGTGGAAATCCTGCGAAAAGATGGTGTGCTTTGGGAAAGTACGCCGGAGGAACTGGCACTGATTCAGGAAAATACGGTTGACTTTTTGGGCGTGAACTACTATCAGCCATTCCGTGCTCAGGCGCAGACGGCTTTTGATGACTCTAAGGGCTGGCTGCCAGAGAAGTATTTTGCTCCTTATGAAATGCCGGGCAGACGCATGAATCCTTATCGCGGCTGGGAAATCTATCCGCAGGCAATCTACGATATCGCCATCAACATCCGGGACAATTATGGCAATATTCCCTGGTATGTATCCGAAAACGGTATGGGGGTAGAAGGCGAAGAAAAATTCCGGCAGGCAGATGGCAGTATTGCTGATGATTACCGGATTGACTTTATAAAGGAGCATTTAGAGTGGCTGCATCGGGGCATTGCCGAAGGTTCCAACTGTTTCGGTTACCATCTTTGGACGCCCATTGATTGCTGGTCATGGTCCAATGCCTATAAAAACCGTTATGGCCTGATTGCGCTGGATTTGGCCAATCAACAGAAGACGTTGAAGAAGTCTGCGTATTGGTTCAGGGATTTGGTTGCTAATAATGGCTTTACTGTGTAGTGGAGGAAGGAGCGGTTATTGATGAAAAAGAGATTGCTGGCTATGGCTGTTGGTGTATCCCTTAGTATGCCGTTATTTACTGGTGTAGTGAATGCTGGTGTATTGGATAACCCACAGGATAAAGCATATGTGGAGCGCAGCGTATTGCCGGATAATGGCAAAGCTAAAAAGGAAGCATTGACGCTGGGCAAAGTGGAAAAGCTGGCACCCTTGGCGAATAAAATGGTGGACAAACAGTTGACTCCGGAGGCGGCCAAACTCTATCGTTACCTGTTGTCTGTTCCGCAGGCCGGAAAGGTTATCTATGGCCATCAGAATGACACGCATCATAAAATGTTTAGGGTAGACAGCGGCAGTGTGTCTGACTGCAAGGATGTGACGGGTAGTATTGCCGGTGTCGTGGGCATGGATTCGTTATCGCTCACGGGGGATGAATTAAAACTAACGGCTGAGGAAAAGGCGTCAGGTGTAACCTATACGGATAAACTGGTGAAAATTGCGGCTGATGCCGACAAGCAAGGCGCAATCATCACGTTTTCCATGCACATGCCCAATTTTGATGTTGTAGCGAAAAAGCCGCGAATAAACGGTGCTTACGATTTTCAAGGTTATAGTCCGCATGTGTTGACTGGTGATGTAGGGAAAAGAATTTTGCCAGAGGGCGACCTCAATGAAGTCTACCGTGCTTATCTGGACATGGTTGCTGATTTTGCCCTGCGCTTGCAGGACAAGCATATACCGGTAATTTTCCGCCCGCTGCATGAACATAATGGTTTTTGGTTCTGGTGGGGAGGCCGCAACATCAGCAGCAAAGATTTTACAGCCTTATGGAAATATACAGTAGGATATATGCGTGATGTGAAAGGCGTACATAATTTCCTCTATGCCTATTCGCCGAATGGACCTTTCGCTGATGAAACGGCTTATTTAGATCGTTATCCAGGTGACGACTATGTGGATATTTTAGGTGTGGATACCTATGATGATGACCAAAGCGGTGCCTGGTATAAGAACCTTTTGCAAACGTTGACGGTTATGGAGAAGCTTGGACAAAAGCGCCATAAGGTTATTGCCCTTACGGAAGCTGGCGTGCGCAAAGGCGGCAGCCTGGCTGTTCGGGACAATGTCGATAAGCAGTGGTTCTCCAAGACCGGTGACATCTGCCGTGAACATAAGGCTGCTTATTATATGGTCTGGGCTAACTTTGACAAGGAAGAACATAATTTCTTTATGCCCTACATGGTGGATGACAATCGAGGGCATGAAATGATCAATGAATTTACAGCCTTCTATAATGCGCCGGAAAGCATCTTTGCCGATGGCAACACGAATTACAAAAAACTGCAGGCTGGTACGGTGAAATGAGCAGCCAGGCCAAATATCAGCAGGTAGCGGATAGGATTCGGCAGGCCATTCGCAAGGGAGAGTATCTTCCGGGAAGTCAACTGCCATTGGTGACGGATTTGTGTGTTGAATTTGCGGTCAGCCGTATCACCATCAAACGTGCTGTGGATGAACTGGTACGTGATGGGCTGGTGGTAAAACGGCGGGGAGCCGGGACTTTTGTCAAAATTATGGATGATAGTGCTGTGCATAAGTTGAGCAAATCTGCCCAGTTTGGTGGCTTTTCGGAATACTATCAGGGGCACAAGATTCATACGGAAGTCTTGCACTTTGCAATAATTCATCCGGCTGAGGAAGTGGCCGAACAGTTGAACATATCCGCAGATGATTTTGTTTATGATATTCAGCGCTTGCGCTGTGCTGATGGAGAGCCGGTGGTCATCGAATATACGCAGATGCCAATGGAACTCATTGCCGGATTGAAAGAAAAAGATTTACAAGATTCCCTGTATCGCTACATTGAAGGAACTTTGGGGTTGCATATTCAGTCGGCACATCGTACCGTGAGAGCCGTTATGCCCACAGCGGAAGAACAGAAATGCTTGGACGTAACAGACGAAATGCCGTTGCTGGAGGTGCAGCAGACTGCATTTTTGTCGGATGGACGTCCCTTTGAGTATTCTGTTTCCCGCCATCGTGGCGATAAGATGAAATTTAAGGCCGTATCGGTAAGATAATTGGGAGGAATAGTATGCAGAAAAAATGTTTTTTGACGGTGTTAGCATTAGGCATGGGACTGACAGCAAACTGCTCTGCTGCAGCCAGTCCTTTTGCAGATGTTCCGGCAGATCATTGGGCTTATGATGCTGTAGCACAACTGGCAGAGGATGGTATTCTTGAAGGCTATGGCGATAAAAGTTTTCGTGGCAATCGTCAGATTACCCGCTATGAAATGGCGCAGATGGTGGCAAGGGCACGCGCTAAAAATAGCAGCGGTGAGGACAAGGTACTGGTAGATAAATTAACGGCAGAGTTTCGTGCAGAATTGGAAAATCTGGGGGTTAAAGTTGCTGAACTGGAAAGAAATGCCGACCGGGTAAAATGGAGTGGCGTTTTTGCGCAAAAAGCCATGAAAGGCAATAGTGATGAGCATACTTGGTGGGAAAAAGAATTGTTTCTCAATGTGGATGCTGCGGTCAATGATAGTTGGAATGTCCATGCCGGCATTGATACGAAGTGGGGTAACAATGAGGGCTGGAATAGCGAGACGGAATTCTCAGATGCCTATGGTGCTTCCAACGTAAAAGTATCCAGTATGCTGTATCAGTTGTATGCTAAAGGGCCTCTTTTTAAGGGCTCAACTGCTACGATAGGTCTGTTTACGCCTGGTTTACAGGAAGGCTTTGTCGGCAATGCCAGAACGAAAGGTATGGAACTGGATTATCGAATCGGAAAGACTACATTGAAGGCTTATGGCGGCAATTTGCATGAAAAGGTATCCGATATGTCTTCAGCTTGGTCAGATGCGTTTCGCCGTCATGGTGATCGCGGAGATTTTGAGTATGTTGGTACAGGCGCAGGTGGTACAGAAACTGGTTTTAGAAATCAAAGGCTGCGGGCATGGGGCTTGTCTGTAGAACATCAATTTACGGAGCGTACAACTGCAGGCTTAGGTTATTATAATTTGCATTCACCGGTCGCCTATGGAGAAAGTCATTTGGGCATTGTGGCTGCAAATCTGCGTCAGCGTCTAACTGATAATTGGGAATTGACTGGCTTTTATGCGCATGGCAATCAACATTACCAGAACAAGGCCTACGATGTTCAATTCATATACAATGGCAGTCCCTGGGGAAATAAAAAATTTGGTGGTTCGTTAGGCTACCGCTATCTGGGTTCCGATGCCTTGATTATGAGTAGTGTGGTTCATGGCAGTGAAAAACCGGGACGCAAGGGATGGGAGGCTAGTCTTTGGTATCATTTCACGAAAAACATCCAAATACAGGGGTATTTATTTAATGGCACCGCAATAAATAAGACGTACGATAAAGGTGCACATCGTACGGCGTACTTTACCAGCTTGCTGTTCAGTTTCTGATTGATTTGGTTGATAAGGCCTTAGCAGGAAGGTTGGCTCCGTTGCTCTTGTTTGTACTTTTTCGTAATTCGCTATATAATAGATGTATATATGAGCAAGGAGGGCGGCAGTCGTGTTAAAGTATGAGGCAATCGCCAGAGAACTTAGAGAGGATATACAGCAGGGAAGATATACCCCGGGTGAACAGTTGGCGCTGGAAAAAGAAATGTGTCAGCAATATGGTGTGAGCCGCATTACCATAAAACGGGCTGTGGATGAACTGGTCAAGCAAGGGCTGGTGGTCAAACGCCGCGGTTCAGGAACATTTGTTAAGTCCCTTAAGGATGAAGATGTGAAAGAATTGAGCATGGCCAATCAGTTTTCCGGTTTTGCCGCAACGTTCAAGGGGCGTAAGGTGGCCTCTAAAATATTGAAATTTGAGATTATCCATCCCACGACAGAGGTGGCGGCTAAACTACAATTAGCTGTGGATGATTTTGTTTACGATATTATCCGGGTAAGACTGTTGGATGACCAGCCGATAGTGGTGGAATATACACAAATGCCGATTCAGCTGATAACGGGACTCAAGCGGCAGACGCTGGAAAAATCAATCTACAGTTATATTGAAGAAGATTTGGGGTATAAGATTCAGTCTGCGCATCGTACCGTGCGCGCTGTAATGCCTACGCCTGAGGAACGCGAAGAACTGCAGATAAAAGGTGTGCTGCCGTTGCTCGAAGTTACACAGGTGGCATTTTTGGACGATGGCCGTCCCTTTGAATATTCGATTGCTCATCATCGCGGAGATTACAGCAATTTCCGGTCGGTGAGCATTCGTTGAAGGTAATTTAGAAAATGGAGTGATGTATTGATGTTAAAACCTATGCTGTTGAAGGCACCGTTGAAGGATTATCTTTGGGGCGGCACTCGTTTGAAAAGTGAATACGGTAAGACATCTGATTTGGATATTGTTGCAGAAAGCTGGGAACTTTCCTGTCATGAGGCCGGTATGAGCCTGGTGGACAGTGGTGAGCATAAAGGTGAAAACCTGTCGGCCCTTTTGACTGGAGATGGCAAGGCTATGTTGGGCAGCAAGGCCAAAGATATGGATTATTTTCCACTGCTGATTAAATTTATTGATGCCAAGGGCGATTTATCTGTACAGGTTCACCCGGATGACGAATATGCATTGCGGGAAGAAGGCGAACAGGGCAAGACGGAAATGTGGTATGTGGTGGACGCTGAACCCGGTGCCAGTCTCATCTATGGTTTCCAGCAGGAAATCAGTAAAGAGGAATTTAAGCAGCGCATTGCGAATAATACCCTGCTCGAAGTCTGCAACAAGGTGCCAGTGCATAAGGGCGATGTATTCTTTATTAAGGCAGGTACGCTGCATGCCATTGGCAGCGGCATTCTGATTTATGAAGTACAGCAAAGTTCGCCGTCATCCGGGTGTGGTGCAATTACCAGGGTTGTT
>CADBYQ010000091.1 GCA_902798865.1 Pseudoselenomonas ruminantium
GAACCCGCGCATATCCCGTACAGGAGATGCTGCGAGTTCTTCCCGTGACAGAAACTCCACGGGAACACCTAAGGCATCACCAATAGCTGCTCCTATGATTACGCTCTGCACCTTTGTCAAATCCATTTTTTTATCCTCCTTGTTTCCAGTATTGGAATTCTTTATTAGTATAGCACAGAAAAATATTGACAATAGGTGCGCCACACTGTTGGCGTTGGAGATATGCTATAATGACAAAAACAGCGAACTTGTGCAATGCAGGAGGAAATGGAATGGGAGAGCGCTATCTATATGACATAAAAACGGAGAGCTGGCAGCAAGCTGTTCCCGTTGAAAAAACTGCCTCGGCAGTGTTGGTGATCAACGTTTTATGGGGAGAGGGAAAGCAGGAACGGCTCGTTTGGTGTCCCAAGCACAGCACCTTTGAAAAAATCCATCATTTGGAACGCAGGGACAGTATCCGCTCGGTCACAGGCTGCCAGATGCAGGGCATGACAGCAGTGCTTTTCGCAGACAGGCGGCAGGCAGCTGTCGAAAAAATGGAGTCAAAATACTATGTGCCCTTTTGCTGGCAGACAAATCTTCTGGAAAATGGCGGTGTGTTAGTAGAGGCGCAGGTACTTGCTGTCATACTGACCTTTCATCACAGCGAGTGCCGCATAACCTTGGGCGATTCGCATATTCAGTCAGGCAGGCGTACGCTTCGGGAAAGTTTCCACATAGGGGAAACTGCCGGAAAGATTCGTGTCAAAAGCAAAGATTGGCCGGATTATGGCCTGGATATTCCCGCTGTGGTGACAGACAGCGCTATGGCATATTTACTCAAAGGAGCCGAAGGTCATGCGTATATGCCGCCGGATAGTATGGTAAGCGGCTATCGCAAACTGCGCGCCTTTATCATACGGCCACATGATTTGCACATTGAATATTGGCGGGACGTTTTGCGGGAAGAGTTCGAACAGATTTTTCCCCGGGAATGCAAGAATCCCTTTTTGCAGTTGTGCAGGTATTTGGGGCTTGAGCCTACAGCCAGCCTTGTGAGCGGTTATGAGAAAAATCCCTTTGCTCCCCTGTGGGCACTGCTTTTGCGTCAATGGGGCTTTAAGGAGGAAAGTTCCTGGGAGTACTTCTATGGGCTGTCAACCTTTGCCGGCCTTTCTCCGGCGGACTTTTCTCTGGAGAAGACTAACTGGGGAACGATTTATATTGAGTTCCGTTTTACCTCAGATTATATTGCAGGTATGGATGAAAAAAGCCCGGCAGCGCAAAAAAGAGCCGAGGAAAGTATTTTGGAAAAGCGTCTGAAATATTTGATGGACTATGCAAAGTATGGTTTGTTCTATTTGGCCAGCCGGCCTTGGACGGAGGAAATCAAAGAAGAACTGGAAATGGCCCAGGTCCTTCTGCCTACGGAGTATCTGACAAAAGAGGAACAACAGTTATCACCTATAGCCCGCCATCATCTTCTGGGGTTCAATCAGCATTGGCATGGTGGCCATTGGCAGGCAGAGCATGAATTGACCATGCAGGAATTGAATGCTATCCGCGCTTTGCGGTGGGAACACTTCGACCAGAAGATGGCTGAAGAAGAGGCCGAAGAAGAACAAGAGGTTGAAGAGGTCACGGGAACTGATGTGGTAGAGGAATCTTCCCGGGAGGGAATGATGCGCATTGGCAGAATCATTGGCGCTTATGACAAAATGCTGCATGGCCGGACTGTTTTTGCTAAGGATTATCCACAACCCTCCATGCTGGGGCGGGATATGAGCCTGTTGCGGCAATTTGAGCCTGCAGTGGTCTATGCCAGCAGTAAAGGCGGTTATGAACTTTTGCAGAAGATGCCGCGTTATGAGGAAACTTCTGAAATCCTGCCACTGATGCATGATTCCCGTAAGCTGAGGCTTATGGCTTATACGAGATTCTTGTATGACTGTGGCTTTTTGAATCGGGATTATGCGGAAAAGCTCGTGGGGAAGCCTGTTCCCCGAAGAACTTTTGTGCGTGATTTGGGCATCCTGCGCCAGGCATGTCCAGATAAAAAATTGGTATATCGGGCGAAGGAAAAATGTTATGTGTGGGAAGTTGAACAAGGAGGTACCCCATGACAGCCATAGAAATGATAAAAGAACTTTTTACGCTGAAGGCCGAGTTGATTGACAGCGCAGCTAAAGCGGCAGATTTCACCGATGATGAGAAACTGCTCTGTTCGGTGGCCCGTTGGGCGGCTGCTAGCTGTGGAGAAGATGAAGGCGAGGTACTGCAAGCTGCGAAAGCCTTGGTGGAAGAAGATGCTATGGATTTGTCCTTGCTCAGGGATTTTTTGGAATTTGGCCGGAAACCCTGGCGATTTGAGGGCAATATATTTGGCTCAGATGAGCAGTATGCCGAATGGCGAAGGACGCGGTGCCTGATTACCATTCATCGGGGCACTAAACAGATTGGCGGCAGCATCATTGAAATTACCATGGGAAATGCTAATGTTTTGGTAGACTTAGGCAGTTCCCTGCCAGGAAGTCAAGGGATTGGTGATGAAGAAATACTCAAGAAGATATTTGACAGGCATCACCGTTCTATCGACCATCATATTGATGCAGTATTTTTTACCCACTATCATGGCGACCATGTGGGCTTGATGGATAAAATTCCCGCGGATGTTCCCCTTTACATGGATTCCGCTATGTTTGAAATTATGCGGACTTTGCACAAGAACACGGGCAACAAGGTCATGCAGGAACTCCTGGAAAATCGCGATGGCCGTATCCATACATTTCCGCCCGCTATCGGTGAGGTGATTACCCTGGGGGAGAAGAAGGATATGACAATCATCCCCTTCTTTGTGGACCACTCGGCCTATCATGCGAATATGTTCCTGTTCGAGGGGGCAGGGCATACCATCCTTCACAGCGGCGATTTCCGGGGAACAGGATATATGGGAAAGAGCATTGACCTCATCCCTAAGATTATCCATGAAAAATACGGCAAAGAAGTGGATGTACTTCTCACAGAGGGGACGATGATGACCCGTTCTACAGAAAAGAAACATCTGCTTACGGAATGGGAGGTTCATAAAAAGGCTAAAGCGTTTATGAAAGACCATCGGCAGATTTTTGTCGTTTGCTCATCAACGAATTTTGACAGCCTTACCTCGATTTGTAATGCGGCTGCGGCAAATAATATTCCCATTTATGCCAGCTCGTACATCATCGCAATGATGAAAACCTTTAAGGGTATGGCTGAGAAGTATCGCCCTAAGTTACCGGCTGTACAGAGTTTGAATGAACTGTGGCCGAATTCACAGAAAGGCTTTGTATACCTGCTGGGGTCTTTATCAGGCATAAGCAAGGACGGGGCACACAAGTTGGTTCATAACCTGGGAAAACACATGCGGGATTATCGTCCGTATTTGCTTTATTCCATGTGGCAAGGTTACCTGGATGAAAAGCATCCGGCATTTAACGAAGGAGTGAAGGCCTTTGTTGATGAATTTGATGGGCGGGTAACATATATCCATTCCACGGGGGGATACGATTGAGCTTGCATAAGGAGAATTTGACTATGTGCTATTATGAAGCGTTTTATACTATGGTGAAGGATTGGACAGTAAGCGATTATCGGACGCCGAAGATTAAAGCGGAAGTAATTGTAGATATGTTGATTTCTGAGTTCATTGAGGAAATCGTAGCATACGGGGTATATGGGGAAGATGCATCTAAGCAAAAGTTAAAACTTCTTGCCAAAGAATTTCCTATATCGAGAGTAGAGCATGACAAATTAAGCCTAGAGACTATAAAAATAATCAAAAAATATAAAGACTATAAGTCTGGAGAACGTCCAAAAGTGAAGGATATTGGCAATTTAGGGAATCGCCAATATGCCAGTGTTGATTATCTGCTAAAAGACGAGGCAGGTTCAACAGTATATCTGGTTGAATTAAAAAGCACTAATGATAGTGTTAGTGGAACACAACTATTAAACATGATTAAAACGTGCGAAAATGGAATACAGTCACTGTATTATCGTTTTTACGATGTGGTTATGAATTACTGTATTGTGGATAATCCCAAAAAATTAGAAAGCAAGAAGTATTTGCATCTGTTAAAAATGAACGATGACGAATATGGCAAACAGGAAATACCGGTATTTGGTGAGGAGCGACAGAATAATAAAAATTTAATGGATAAGCAGCTTGATATGGCAGAGCGTATTTTTGCTAATAAATTTCCTAATGAATGGAAAGATAACGATAAGGCAGAAATTAAGATTGTTTATTTGAGTCTGCAGAATATAGAGAATGAGGAAATAATAAAGAAGGCAAAAATAGATATAAAAGAATCTCAAAGGTCGTATCTTCGCAATCGCATCATTCTGGAAGATATTGTTAATAATCAAATTAATAATCAAAAGTTTACCAATATGCTGAAAATCGATAAAAGAGCAAAATGGGAAAAGGTAAAGGATATTCTTAAAGAGCTTTTGCTATACAAAAAATGACTGGTTTTTGGAGAAAAAACATGAGTATTGAAAAATTTGATGAAGATATGGAAAAACTCTATTATCTATTGCGGGATACGCCAAAAGCAAAACTGCCGGGGCTGGGCAACTGTCCAGAGTATCAGGAGCTTTATGATTCTGCCCGGGAAAATGGGCCGGACGAATATATCTGGTTTACCGAGAAAGTTGATATCGTGGTGTACTATCTGGCAGGCAGTGAGGATAGCAATGCAAGGTTTGCTGGTCGTAATATCGACGATATACCGGGATTGATAATGAAAGAGATTTTGACGGGGAAGCATAGGCTTTACGATAGCTGAACGTTAATGGTTGTACTATATCCTTGATAAGCTCCAAATTTTGTATGAATTTTGTGGACTACATGGACTAAAATATACTATAATAAATAATGTTGTACAAAATCAGGAATTAGAGGAGTTCAATAATTAAATGGAACAGGAATCGTTTAAGGTTTTAGAATATAAGAAGATAACGGACAAACTGGCAGAGTATGCCGGCTCGGCGCTCGGCAAGGAAAAGGCCCATGATTTGGTCCCCAGCTCAGATTATGCCGAGGTTCTGGAGTGGCAGGAGCAGACTACGGAGGCCGTAAAGGTGCTGTCCATGTCTGCACCTCCCTTGGGCGGCATTCGGGATATCCGTCTGCTCTTAAAAAAAGCAGGCAAGGGTGCCATTTTGGAACTGGAAGAACTCCAGAACATCATGAACACCATGTATGCCATGCGCACCATCAAGTATTTCTTCCGCGATTTAGAGCTTGAAGCACCGATTTTACAGGAATGGGCACGTTCTTTGGAGATTTTGGGGCAGCTCGAACGCAATCTCAACAATGTCATTGACGAGCATGGCAATATGCGGGAAGATGCCAGCGTGGAACTGCGGCGTATCCGTCGCGAACTGAAGTCATCGCAGGGGCGTATCAAGGATAAAATCAATAATATCCTCCATGACGGTCAGTATCAGAAGATGTTCCAGGATGCCATTGTCACCGTTCGTGATGACCGCTATGTAATTCCCATCAAGGCAGAATACCGTGCGCATTTCCCCGGCCTTATCCATGACCAGTCGGCCAGCGGTTCCACGCTCTTTATCGAGCCGATGGCTGTGGTGGAACTCAATAACGATGTAAAGCAACTTGCGCTCGCTGAACAGCAGGAAATTCAGCGTATCCTGCGCCAACTTTCCGGCGAAATTCAGCGGGAGAAGGAAACGCTGGCGGCTAACTGCGAGATTTTGAGCGACATTGACTTTACCTTTGCCAAGGCGCGCTTAGCGGCGTCTATGAAAGCTGTGCGTCCGCTGATCAATGATGAAGGTCGCACAGTGCTGAATAATGCCCGTCATCCGCTGATTGCCAGGGATAAGGTTGTGCCGACGAATATCAGCATTGGCGAAAACTACCGCATGCTTTTGATTACCGGCCCGAATACCGGCGGTAAAACCGTCACCATGAAGACCTTGGGGCTTATGGTTCTGATGGCGCAGTCCGGCCTTTATCTGCCGGTTGACCAGGGCTCAGAAATCGCCCTTTATGCCAACATCTATGCAGATATCGGCGATGAACAGAGCATCGAGCAGAGTCTTTCGACGTTTTCCGCCCATATGACCCATATTGTGAGTATTTTGGACAAGGTGGAGAGCGAAGATTTGCTGCTGCTCGATGAATTAGGTGCCGGTACTGACCCGGAAGAAGGCGCGGCTTTGGCCATGTCCATTCTGGAGAAGCTGCTGGAAGTGCAGGCAACTACTATTGCGACCACGCATTATTCAGAGCTGAAAACCTTTGCTTATACCCGTGATGGTATTGAAAATGCCTGTGTGGAATTCGATATTGAAACCCTGCGGCCCACCTATCGTCTACTGATTGGTATTCCCGGCGCCAGCAATGCCTTTGCCATCAGCCGCCGTTTAGGATTGGCGGATTCGCTGATTCTCCGCGCCCAACAGCTCGTCAAGGCTGACCATGCGCAGTTTGAACACGTCATCAACGAGCTCGAAAACGAAAAGATGATGTACGAACAGCGCAATGCCGATATCGCCGAGCGTCAGGCACGGGTCAAGAAGCTCGAGGAAAAACTCTTAAAGGCCAAGGAAGAACTTAGCCAGAAGAAGGGCGATATCATCCGCAAGGCCAAGGATAAGAGCGCAGCCCTTATCCGTCAGACCCGCCGTGAGTCGGAAGAAGTCATCAGCCAGCTCAAAGAGCAGTTTGACGATTTGGGCATCAAGGCCCGCCAGCAGGCCATTGCCGATGCCCGTGCGCGTATCAACGAAGCTTCGGCCAAAGCCAACCCCGGCATCATGGCGCAGAAGGGCATGGGTCAGCGCATCGACCTCAAAAAAATCCGTGTAGGCGATACAGTATATGTCAAAAAACTTGACCAGAAGGGCACTGTCCTCGAAATTCAGGGCAAAGATTTGACCGTACAGGTTGGCGCCCTGCGCACCAAGCTCAAGGCAAATGCCTGCACCTTTATCGCCCACAAGGTGGAAGAAAAGCCCAGCACCAATACAGGCAGCCGCAAAAACTCCCAGTCCTCCAGTTTCCTGCAGAAGACACAAAATATCGGCCGCGATATCGATATCCGCGGCATGATGGTGGACGAAGCGGAAATGACATTGGACAAGTTCATTGATGATGCAGTTATTGCGGGCCTTAGTCAGGTTCTCATTATCCACGGCAAGGGCACAGGCGCCCTGCGTAAGGGCGTTCATGCCTATCTCAAAGGACACCGCAATGTCCTAAGCTTCCAGTTCGCCGATATCAACGAAGGTGGCACGGGGGCTACGGTCGTAGAACTAAAATAAATTCTAAACTATCGTGTAAAATTGTGCAAAATGCTTAGCGCTAAGCATTTTGCACAATTTTTTTATGGAAAGTTTTTTCATTTTACAGTTTACAAGTTGACATATTGGTTACAGAGTGATACTATACACATTATACAAATATCCAACTGCAATAATACTTTTATACGTTTATGTTGGAGAAAGAAGGTCTTATGTTATGAATGGTTTAATGTTAGTGGGCTTTGCCATGGTCGCTTTTGTGACCGCGTATTTTCTCTACGGCCGATGGCTGGTAAAGACCTGGGGGATTGACCCTAAAGCTAAGACGCCGGCGGTAGAACTGGAAGATGGCGGAGACTATGCACCGGCTTCCCGCTTTACCGTATTTGCCCATCAGTTTTCTTCGATTACAGGTGCCGGCCCTGTGACCGGACCGATTATCGCTGCAATGTTCGGCTGGGCACCGGCAATGCTCTGGCTGTTGGTCGGCGGCATCTTCTTTGGGGCAGTACAGGATTTTACAGCGCTCTATGCATCGGTAAAGAATCAGGGCAAGAGCATGGGCATGCTGATTGAACAGTATGTAGGCCGTACGGGCCGCCGTTTGTTCCTGTTGTTCTGCTGGCTCTTCACCTTGTTGGTACTAGCCGCGTTTGCCGATATTCTGGCCAATACCTTTAACGGCTTTACCAAGAGCGGGGCACTCAATGTACCAGGCGCACAGGCCGCCACGATTTCCATGCTTTACATTGTCGTAGCGATGGGCTTTGGCGTATTTATCAGCAAGGTTCAGCCCAGTGGATTGGTCAAGTTCCTTGTAGCTGTTGTATTAGTTGTGGCGATGTTCGCCGTAGGTATGCAGTTCCCGTTGTATCTTGATGCCACGGGCTGGCGTTATGTGACCTTTGGCTACTGCTTTATCGCATCGGTTCTGCCCATGTGGCTCTTAATGGAACCGCGTGACTACTTGAGTTCCTTCCTGCTTTTAGGTATGGTTTTCGGCGGTGTGGTTGGCGTTCTGGTCGCCAATCCCGTAATCAATATGCCGGCGTTTGTCGGTTTTACGGTTAAGGGACAGTCCTTGTTCCCGATTCTCTTTATCACGATTGCCTGCGGTGCAGTTTCCGGTTTCCATAGCCTGGTATCTTCGGGCACTTCTTCCAAGGCTATTGCCAACGAACGGGATATGCTGCCTGTTGGTTACGGTGCAATGCTTGTGGAATCTTTGCTCGGTGTGGTAGCACTTGTTATCGCCTGCGCAGCCGCTTCTAACGGTTCTTTGCCGCAGGGAACGCCCTTCCAGATTTTTGCCGGCGCTATCGGCGGCTTCTTCCAGATGTTTGGCCTGCCCGCTGCGGTTTCCGCCTGCATCATCACCATGTGTGTATCGGCACTGGCCATGACCACCATTGATTCCGTAGCGCGTATCGGCCGCATGTCCTTGCAGGAACTCGTTGCTCCTGGTGAAGGGGAAGAGGCCAGCGGCTGGGTAAAACTGCTGATGGATAAATATGCCTCCACGGCATTGACCCTGGCTTTGGCTTATGCTTTGTGCCTGGCCGGTTATATGAATATCTGGCCGCTCTTTGGCGCAGCCAATCAGCTTCTGTCGGCACTCGTTTTGATTGCGTTGGCACTTTTCCTCAAAACCACAGGCCGAAAAGGCTGGATGCTCTATGTGCCGATGACCTTTATGTTCCTGGTGACCATGAGCGCTTTGGTACTCAGCGTAGTCGGTATCGCCGGCAAGCTCGCCAGCGGGGATTTCACCCTGATGGTAGACGGCTTGCAGCTGGTACTGGCACTTGCCCTGATGACACTGGCGGTGCTGGTAGCCCGTCATTGCGGCAGCGGTTTGTTGAAGAAGGATGAGGATTTGGAAGCGGTAACGTAATAAGCTTGATTTCATGACTTTTACAGAGACTATGAATAGGCGCAAGCCTTTCATAGTCTTTTTTTTGCTTAAATAACGGCGTATAAAGGGCTGTTTAGAAGGGATATTTTCTCTGCTAACGAATAAATATATTAATCCAAAACATTGGAAAGTTTGAAAGGGTGAACAGGATGAATGAAAAAAGGATTTTCTCAAGAAAAAGGATTTGTGCACTGACTGCTGCAGTGCTGTCCGTTTTGGATATGCCGGTGACTTTTGGAGCAGATTTTTCTTTGCCTGATTTCGAAAAAAACTTGGAGTCTGAATCGCCGTATCTAGCCTCGGAATATTTGTATTCGGATGGCCGTCCCTTTGCCGAATTAAAATATCTCAGAACAGGTGAGGGCATAGGCTTGAACTCAAATTGGCTGGTGCGTGCGTCTGCGTATGATTTAGACAAAAGTCATATTGAAGCAACGAACTCCAGTACGGCATATTGGGCAGGGATTTTGGGGAAGGGGGCGAAAAATACTACGCCCTGGCAGATTTTTGTTAATACGGATAACAGTCCCAATGCCAGTGCAGCTTCCCACTCGGTAAATTCGGATGGTGAGCGGCCTGCTAAAGAATCCATAATCACGGAGCAGATTTATGTAAAAGACCAACTGCAGGATGGCGTTGTGTTTAAGCCGATTACTTACGAAGAGGCCAAATTTGGCTATCTGCCCAAGGGAAAGTATGCTTATAGTGATATTACAGTGGGGGCATATATGGGGGCAAATCGTACAGGCGCCATCAACGGCTGGTGGGTGGATACCGATTCACTGCTGCCGACCAATGAACAGGCTGCTGATTTTGTGGGTACTTTTCGTCATGAACTTGGGCATGCATTAGGAATCATTTTTCCGTGTGCTAGTGCAGAAATATTAGGTGAAAAAAAGTTATTGATTGACCATGGCATTAAGGATAAAAACGCATGGACACTTCATTTGGTCGATCAAAACGGCAATGCAGCTAAATCAGGAATGCCCATTGTAACGCCACAGCAGGCGGCTGACCCCACTAAATGTTTTGTGGTGGACAGAAAACCGGATGGAACAGGGAAGGGGTATGCCTACTTTGTTGGCGAACATGTGACGGAGGCTTTAGGAGGCGCAACATTCTTTGGCCGTTCCGGTTTGCCGGTAAATGGCTGGGAAAAGGATTCGGATGGATACGATTTCGAAGGCTCTCATTTTCAGACTGCCGGTATGATGAGTCACCGTATATATACCAATTACACATCCTTTTTGGAGGTGGAACTGGCAGCAATGCAGGATTTGGGCTATTCTTTTGACCGCAAAGCCTATTTTGGCCGTTCAATCTATGGCAATGGCGGTGATATCATCAATCATCAAGGGTATTTCAAGCGCAATGCGGAAGGTACGGCCTATCTGGATAATGTCTACAGCGTGGTGCCGTTGGGAATTGGCCTGCATATTTATGGCTCCGACAATAAGGTGGTCCAAAATGCCAATATTTTGACCACTGGTACAGGTGCTGTCGGCGTCCGTGTGGATGGTACGGGCAATACGCTGAATGTGCCTGAAAATACGGAGATTCATGCCGATGGACGGCGGGGCAATGGGCTGTTGCTGGCTTATGGCCGCAACCATATTGTGAATCAGAACGGGACGGTGACGGCCAGCGGCGAAGGCGGCACCGGAGCGCGTTTTGATTTTGGCTCAAGTTCCAATGGTGCAGTAGATGAATATCGGGGCTCATATATCCGTTATATAAGAGAGGTCCAAGACATTGAGGACAAGGAGGTTGCTTCTGCAGTGCCAAAAGCAGCGCCGAAAGCTGCGCCTGGGACAATCCTGTCCGCGAAAAATCTTGACCTCTTGATTAACGATGCTAATGAATACAATGCTAATCCAAATGAACTGAATGGGCCCTTGGTGAAGGAGTATAATTTGTCCGGCACACTTAAGGGCGGCGAAAATGCCATCTATATCGGCAAAAATGCCTTTGTGCAGAAGATTAACATCAATAAAGGGGCAAATATTCAAGGCAACATCACTTCAGACTGGAAACAGTTCGGCGCAGCGGAATGTGAGAAAAGTTATGACGGCGTAAAAGGCGACGGTTCAGATATTTTGGCCATTCAGTATAACAACAGCGCTTATCGCTATGATGTTTATATTCCGGATTTGGTGACACAGGTGAACTTCAATACGGATATGCAGTATAACGGCAGGATTACCGGCGAAGACAATATGAAAATGAATGTCCAGTCCGGTACGTTGATTTATGGCGGCACAGCCAACGTGGTAAGCGTGCAGGTGGCAGAAAATGCAGCACTTTTGGGCGGCAGCTATATCGTAAATGATATGAGCAGCAAAATGCATACGGATTTTCCTGTGGATACGACTACAGGCTATGTAATCAACTCAGGGACTATCGGCGCTGCCTCGGCAGATGAGAATATGACGATTAACGGCAATTTGGTATCCAACGGCAGGCTGCAGGCTTATGGCGGCGGTGAAGGCGGGCAGATTATCGTCAGTGGAAATGCTTATATTGACGGGTCAACAGCAACGGCTCAGAACATGATGCCTGGGGAGTCCAAAACGGTTCTTAAAGCAAAACATATTGAAGGCAATGTGGCCAATGCGAATACAGCACTCCCTGTTGCGCCTATGCTCGGCATAAAAGGCAGAGTCGGCGGCAATACGCTGACGGCAGAGATGGGGGTGATGAATAATTTAGGCAGTACGGAGACTGCTGTGAACGATACGTTTAATGCGGTAAAGACGATGTATGACAA
>CADBYQ010000092.1:0-2616 GCA_902798865.1 Pseudoselenomonas ruminantium
CGTCCCGGATGGGACATGGAGAGCGTCCGAAAGCGCGTGAGCTGGTCACGCAAATTGGAAATAATGCCCACCAAACGCTCGTTGCGAGCCGCATGATAGAGCAGATCATGGAACTCAATATCCGTTTCCACGATTTTTTCGATATTGCCTTCCTTGATATAACCGCCGATAATCACGAGCAGACGCTGTAAGTGTTCGAGCTCATCATCGGTGATATGGTCAGCAGCCAGCCCATTGGATAACGATTCCAGGGCAGTACGGATTTCAAAAATCTCATTGATGTCGCGGATGGACATACTGGCTACATACGTTCCCCGCCGGGGCATCATCACCACATAGCCCTCAAGCTCCAGTTTGCGGATAGCCTCCCGCACCGGAGTACGGCTGACCCCCAACTCCTCAGCCAGCTGAATTTCCATAATGCGTTCGCCAGGTTTCAATACCCCACTGCGAATAGCTTCCCGCAGGGATTCACACACCACCTCACGGAGCGGCTGGTAACTATCAAGCTTAATTGGAGCTAATCTGTTTGTCATATCAGGCCTACCTCTTTTATAAATTACGCTTTTCTTCGATTCATTTGAAATGTACGGGTGACAAAGACATCCGCATTGGTTTCCTGCCGCAGAACATCGGCAATGGACTCCGCCTGTTCCCGATTTTTTGCCAGGCCGAAGACGGTCGGGCCGCTGCCGGACATCATGCTGGCCATCGCGCCCTTGTCCAGCATCATCTGCTTATATTCTGCGATTACGTCATACTTCTTTATAGTAACACTTTCCAACACATTACACAATAACCCGGCTACGGCTTTTCGATTGCCGCGGTCTATGGCCTGCTTGATGGCTTCATTATCCGGATGACGATCTGCGCCCTGTTCATCATAATTCTGATAAGCCCAGGCCGTGGACACCGAAATGCGGGGCTTTGCGAGCACAACCCAGGTTTCCGGCATATCGGAAAGCCTCGTCAGTACTTCCCCGCGCCCTGTGGCCAGCATAGTGCCTCCCATAATGCAGAAGGGAATATCCGAGCCCAGGCGCGCGCCCAGTTCACAGAGTTTTTCCTCAGTGAGCTGTAAGCCATATAAATCATTCATGCCCTTGAGCACAGCCGCTGCATCTGCGCTGCCGCCGGCAAGACCTGCCGCCACGGGGATGCGCTTCGTCAGTTCAATGCGCACGCCCCCCTCAAGGCCGTATTCCTGCCGTATAAGCTCTGCCGCCCGCCAGGCCAGATTCTTTTCATCCGCCTTCAGCCAAGGCACGTTAATGCTCAGCTCAATATCCCGCTCCGTTTTTTCCATCACCAGCGTATCATGAAGACCTATGGTTTGCATGACCATAGCCACTTCATGGAAACCGTCCGGACGCTTGCCCAATATGTCCAGCGTCAAATTTATCTTGGCATTTGCCTCTACTGTAACCATCTGCACACTCCCATTCAATCAACTTCTATTAGAATATCAATTTTTACTCTATAACGCAAGAATTCCCCCTCTCTTTGCAAGAATAAATTTGACTAGCCCCCCGCTTATCCACTATAATATAGGTTATGTCATAGGGAAGGGAGCGGATTAAAACATGAAAATACTTGCCCGGCATTTGACCGCGGACTTATTTAACTGTCAAAACAATCAATTAACCGATAAAGAACTCATTTTGGATATGCTCAAAACCATTTTGCAGGATTTGCAGATGCAACTGGTTAGCTGCGTTACGGAATCTCCGGACAGCGAGCACGAGGTATTCATTTTTCTACTCGACAAAGGGCATATCACCCTGCATGTCTATCCTCAACTCAAATATGTAGCTTTGGATGTCTTCCTCTGTCAGGAAGATGCCGAGCCAGATAAACTCGGTCAGGCTGTACGCAATTTCTTCAAACCGGATAAGACCAAGACCACGGTCTTAAAGCGCGGGGATTTCGGTGCACCGAAGGAAATCAAACCCAAGGTAAAAACAAAAGTTGCGCCCTTGCGCAAAATTCACAACACTGGTGCTAAGGTCATTCGCATCTTAGCCCGGCGCAACAACAATCAGCAATAAAATTTTATCCATAAAGCAGGAGCGGATGCCGATATTTGGCCTCCGCTCCTGCTTTATTTATTTCTCACGCGCCAACATTACGGCATAACATATCGTTCCATACAGAGGATGCAGCTCCAGACGATGACAGATTTCCACTTCCACCGCTCCCCGCTGCACATTCTGCAGATGATAGCGGAATATTTTCGTATTCTCGCTTTCGCTTTCCTTATGGAAGATATTTCGCTCCTTTTCATCCACTAAAGCCAAGGCGGAACCAGCCGTCCGCTGCTGCAGGGCGTCCAGGCTTTCATCGCCCGTCAACCGCAACAGCTCACCGCTCGCATAAAGCAAGGTGTTCTGCGGGTCAATTTTGTAAATCACGATAGCCGCCGGCAGATTACAGCTGACATTGTGCAGATTAAAGCCCAATCTTGTCCGCATAACCTGCTGCTCAAGTTCCGCATCATAAATCACATAGCCATTTTTCCCCTTGAGCTTCACGCCAGAAAGCGCTTCGTCAGACTGACGGAACAGGGCCGTCAAGTCTTCAGCAAAATCGGGATATATCGAAACACCCACGGAAACC
>CADBYQ010000092.1:2670-11224 GCA_902798865.1 Pseudoselenomonas ruminantium
TACCATCGATACATCCTTCAGAATGACGATAAATTCATCACCGCCATTGCGGCCCACAATGCCCACATCACCAAAATAGGAACGCAAAATTCGGGACAGCTTTTTTAGCACCTCATCCCCAATGGCGTGACCATACAAATCATTGATAAACTTAAAGTCATCAATATCAAGTGTCATCATCACCGCCGTTTTGGCGTCCGCCCACCAGTCCTTGAGTTCCCGCTCCACACCAAAGCGGTTAAATAACCCCGTCAGCGCATCATGGTTGCTCCGTTTTTCCATTTCCTCCTGATTGCGCTTCAACTGGCTGGCCGCATTGGCAAAAGCCCGGCACAAATCACCAATTTCATCATTGCCTCCTTCGGGCACAGCCACATCAAAGTTGCCGGCTGCCACCTCATGCGATACTTCCGTAAGCCGTGTCAGTTTTGTTGTCATGCGCGTACTCACCAAAAAGCAAAATACGGCAGAAACCACCACGAGGAGCAGGAAAATTTCACATAGCTGGATGATTTTGTACATGGCCTCGGCATAAGTTTCATGCACAGGCGCTGCCACCATCAGCGCCAGCTCATTGCGCAGGCTGACCACTGCCATATCATACTCTTTGCCGCTCCAGTTATAGCGCATGAGTTCCTTGCTGTGCGTGTTGGGCACAAAAAATTTACCTGTGCTGGAAATCAACTGGCCGCCACGGGTCGACTCAATTCCATCTGGATTCTCCAACGTGTAATGAATGCGTCCGGATAAATCCGTCAGAAAAGCCTGCCCCGAGTTGTAGGACGGCACATGTTCTATGCGTGACAACAGCTGACGAAAATCCAAATCCACACCGATTACCGCGACGAGTTTTTTATCCTTGTAAACCGGCGTTACATAAGACAGCAGATAGCGCCCCTGCACATCGTAGTAATAAGGCGGTACCCACATCCCATGACCTTTTTCTACCGGCAGTTTATACCAGCTGGTATGCGCTGCATCATCCGCAGCATAGGAGGAAACCAGACCGAGTGGCCTGTCTTCAAAATCTTCACCTTCAGCCGGCCGCACACGCCACAAAGTTTCCTCGCTGCCATTAAGCTCATCGGCATAATAGACATAATAGGAACATACAACATCCATATTGCCTACCGCATTTTGAAACGCCTGTTTGGCACTGCGGCTCAAAAATTCCCGCATTTCCTTATCCGGCAGCCCCGGTGCCGCTGCAACCTGCAGCTTTACCTCATTGGCAACGAACTTGGTCACATCCTCGGCATGAATCAGCTGCGTGTTGATAATCGCCCGCTGATTCTCCGCTACGCGGTTAAGATTCTCCGCCTCATGTTCTCCCGTCAGCCGGTCAATGGTCATCACGCTGACCGAGCCCATCCCCAAAGCCAGTATCAGCATAAAGGTCATACACATGACCAGTATTTGAAATTTTATTGAATGAAACATCAGCCAACCACCACACTTATATAGATTCACTACGCTACATAGATAATTTCACATAAAAAGCTATTTTTCCTGCTCTATACGTAAAAAATCCATATAATTTAGCACAATTTTCGTACAGCCTTGCCATTAAGATAATCACACAGCCGCCCCTGATAGCGTCCCTCCTGACGCATCACATTGATGATGTGGTCACGGATTTTCCACCAGCCCGTATGCCAGTTGGAAAAGAGGGTATTTTCCTCCGGTGCCCGGCCGATAATGCGCTGCAGAACAATATCCGGCGAGAGGTGTTCCAAAAACTTAATCACGCGGTCTTCATATTCCGGCAGGGTAATCATTTTGATTTTGCCCGCCTCATAATCTTTTGCCATAGCTGTGCCCTTGACGATATACAAGGCATGCAGCTTCACCTGGTCAACGCCCAACGCCGACAGAATCTTGGCATCCTCAATCACATCCAGCTCGTCATCCCAGGGCAGATTCAGAATCAGATGGACACAGGACTGCATACCGAATTTCTTAATGCGCAAAATGGCATCGATAAGCTCTGCCAGCGTATGGCCGCGATTAATCTCCACCAAAGTATGAACATTGGTGCTCTGCAGCCCCAGTTCCACACAGATGTCAATATTGTGTTTCTCCTTCTGTTCCTGCAGCACCGCCAAATGCTCGTCGCTGACGCAGTCGGGACGGGTAGCGATATATACCGCCACCACATCTTCCGGCGCTCCGGCTTCATCCACCCAGGCCGCCAATTTTTCCGGCGTGGTGTAGGTGTTGCTGAAATTCTGCAGATAGGGAATAAACTTCTTCGCCTTGTACTTCGGCACGATATGCGCCTTGTTGGCCTCCATCTGCTCGGTAATCGTCATTGACGCCGGCAGATTCTCATAGCCTGTGCCAATCTCCCCGCAAAACGTACAACCAGCCCCGCCATTGCCACAGGTGCCGTCCCGATTTGGGCACGTAACGGGCAACGCAATCGGCAGCTTATAAACCTTCTCGCCGTAGCGGTCTTTTAGATAATCGGAAAATGCCCGATATATTGTCTGTTCCATTTATAGCCTTTCAAATATCCTATATATTATCTTATATACTTTCTTATACACCATCTTGTACAGATGAACCAATCTCCAGCTCAATCCGCTGACATACCGGTTCGTCTGCGGTATAGTCAAACAACAGCGCGTTCTGTTGACGTGTCAGTTTTTGACCTGTCAAATCTTGACCGGTCAACATCATATTATAGGCAAAGACCTCAATATGGTATTTCTTATTCACATCCCGCCAGTTAGTGAACTCGTAATCCGGCAGGTATACCCGCACGCGGCTGGGCGCCCCCTTCCAAAAATCAGCGGTAATGTCCTGATACTGCAGGCGGTTCCAGTTGAGATTCTCGGGACGGATTTTACCGCCGTCAGACAATAACGCATCATAGCGCAGTAAGTTATCCAGCAAATCAGCAGGCAAAGCATACGCCGCCAGCGCAAAATCCCGCAGATAGCCGTAGAGATTCTTGGTGCTATGGCCGATTTTGTGGAACCCCTGCGCCTCCCACCAGTCGGTGAACTTCTGCCAAAAGGCAAAGGCATCCCCCTGCTCACATTCCTGAATCAGGTAGTTAGCCGTCTTACGGCAGCGCCCCGCATTGTAATAGAGTTCAAAGACCTGTTCAAAACTATGGAACCAACGGATTTGCCCATAGCTTAAAACATCATTTTGCAATACCTCATAAGGTGCCATGGGCATATACTGATAATGATAGGCGTCAATCAGCTGCATCATCGTCGCACCTTTGAGGAACTTCAAAAAGCCCAACTGCAGCATATCCGTCTGCAACGCATAGACATCATTGAAGGACTTCTGGAAGGATTCCATGCCCTCGCCCGGCAAGCCGATAATCAAATCCACATGCAGGTGCATATTATGGAAACTCATTATCTTTTGGATATGGTCAGCAATATCCTGCCAATGATTTACACGGGAAACAGCCTTCAGTGTCGCAGGATTGGTTGACTGAATGCCGATTTCGAGCTGGACACGTCCTTTAGGCAACTGCGCGAGCACCTGCATGACTTCCTCATCCAAATAATCAATGGCCACTTCAAAATGAAAGTTTGTACGGCAGTCAGCAGGCAGCTTGAGCAGATACTGCAATATGGGCAGAAAATGGGATTTCTTGGCATTAAACGTGCGGTCAACAAATTTCACCTGCCGCACATCATGGGCAACAAAGAAATCCAGTTCCTTAAACACCCTCTCCAACGGCAAAAAGCGCACGCCCGCCGTGGCACAGGAAAGACAATAGGCACAGGAAAATGGACAGCCGCGGCTGGTTTCATAGTAGAGAATCCGCTCCTTGATATCCGCCATTTCTTCTGCGCGATAGGCAAAGGGCACCTTGCCCGCAAAATCGGCCACCGTCACATCCTGCCCCTCATTGATTTGACCAGTCAAACTGCGCCAGGCAATCCCCGGAATCGCTGACTGGTCAAGCTGACCATTGACTTTTGACCGGTCAAAATCGGCCTGCTGCAAATAGTTCACCAACTCCGGCAAGGCAACTTCACCTTCCCCACGGCACACATAATCCACCATGGGAAATTCCTGCATGAACTCAGCCACGCCATAGGAAACCTCCGGCCCGCCACAAATTATGATAGTGTTTGGCAAAGCCGCAGGCAAAAGTTTCAGCAGATTCTTGACCAGTTCAATATTCCAGATATAACAGGAAATCCCGAGCACCTTAGGCTGGGCACTATAGATTTCCCCGAGCATGGCCAATAGTTGATGATTAATCGTCAACTCCATAATCTCCGAACCCGGCACCGCCTCACGCAGATAGCGGACAGACAGCGAGGTATGGGAATACTTGGCGTTGAGAGCCAGCCAAAGAATTTTATTTTCGTCCATGTATAAATCTCCTAATACTAAAGGAACTATGAAATTGCAGTTTGACGGGGAGTTCGTGCTAACGGTATCTCGTTCATACGTGGTTAGGGGCAAACGGGGGAGTGCGTTTTCTGTTTCCCGCTAAACGACCCCCTCGATAAATAGAGTTGTCCAGTTACTTGCGCCGGGCAGGCCAACGGCGCTGCTTTCAGCGTGTTGACTTAGCCGTGTCTTCCCTGTGGCCGGCCTTCACTTCGTTCAGGCAGTCGCTCCTAACAGAAAACGCACTCCCCCGTCTGCCCCAAGCTACGGATTAAACTATTTCCACGAACTCGTTGCTCCCGTTACAAGAACATCGATGTACTTGCTGCTTGTCACAACAAAAATGATGGTTGATACGGACATCGCTTAGGGCGGAGGTGGTAATGCTTTTCGCCGTGGAACGACTGTCCGAACGAAGTGAGGACTGGCCCACAAACGGCATAAACTAAACACTGATATGAACATACGCGCCGCCGGTCTTGCCCGGCGCAGGTAACTAAAAAGCCCATACATTTACTTGTGGGTCATTTAGCGAGACGGCGAAAAGTATTACCACCTCCGTCCTTACTGAGCTGTAACAACCAAAATAACGCTCGCAATAACATCGATAAACTGCAATTTGCAAAAAGTGCGTTGATAATTTATGTCAACGCACTTTCTGTCAATGAAAAGGGCTATTTCACAGCCCCTTCTTATGTTCTCTTACATTTTTGCAATCTCGTGCAACGTTTCCACAATCAAATCCACCTGCGGTTTTACGGTTTCCAGCAGCAGGCGTTCTTTCGGACTATGGATATCCATGGTCGTTACACCGATGGACACCATATCGAGCTGCGGATTTTTACGGAAATGCCAGCCGCATTCAAGGCCTGCATGAATGGTTTCCACCTTCATATCCTTGCCATTCTGCTTCTTGAAGGTTTCAGCCATGATTTTGGCCAGTTTGCTGTCCTTGTTTTCCTTCCAGCCCGGAGACTGCGTGCCGATATGCGCCGTAAAGCCCGTGAGCGCGCCCCATTCTTCAGCCATAAAGCGGAATTCGTCGAGTTTCTGGTCAACAGCAGAACGCGGGAAATACTGCACCTTTACTTCCGTATCCGTCGTTTCGACTACGCCAAGGTTGGCAGAGGTTTCCACAAGCCCCGGAATCACCGTAGACATCGCAAATGTTCCCGTATGCAGAATCGTCAGCAGACGAATCAGGCGCGTCATATCGCCGGCATTCATCACCTGTTCCGGCATATCAGCACTGTTCAACACAAACTGCGCATTTGGGTCAACACTGCCGTACATCTTATTAAAGCGTTCCTGCTGGTCTTTAAGCACCTTTTCGATAGCCGTCTTATCCAAATCCGTCACAATGGTCATGCGAGCATCATCAGGAATAGCATTGCGCGCCTTGCCACCGTTAAACGCAGCCAGTTCCACTTCACCTTCAGCAGCGAGTGCCGCAAGCGTCATAGCCAACGTGCGGATAGCATTGCCGCGGCCATCACCAATGCGCTCACCAGAATGACCGCCCAAAAGACCTTTGACCTCAATCTGCCAAGCCGCCGTCATTTCCGGTTTCACCCATTTGATTTCACGAGAAAAGTCGAGATTAACACTGCCGGCACTGCCTACCGTCAATTCATCGTAGTTTTCCGAATCACAGTTAATCAGGAACTTGGCATCCTGCAGATGCTTGGCATCGAGATGAATAGCACCAGTCATGCCCTGCTCCTCGTCTACAGTAACAATCATGCGCAGCGGGCCGTGGTCCTTGGCATTCTTCATAATGTAAATGGCTTCGGCAACACCAATACCGTCATCAGCCCCTAGGCTCGTGCCATTAGCGCGCAGGAATTTTTCATCCCGCACCAGCTTGATGGCATCTTTGAGCGGGTCGAAGGCGACGCCTTCTGCTGCCACGCAAACCATATCCATATGGCCCTGTAAAATGGTCAGCGGAGCATGTTCAAAGCCTGCACAAGCCGGTTTATCGGCAATAATATTATTCTTTTCGTCCTGCGTTACAGCAAAACCAAGCTCCGTCAGATAATTTTTCAGAAAATCGCTGACGGCCTGTTCATGTCCGGACTTGCGGGGGATTGCTGCCAATTTTGCAAACTCATTTAATACGCCTTCCAAGATTTCGTTGTTCTGTGCCATTACTATCTCCATCCTTTAACCACATAAAAATAGGTCAGACAATCCCCGAAGAGACTGCCTGACCTAACTTAGAAACTTTATTATTGCGGGCAGCTATCAATCCGCCAGTGCCATCGTCATGGCCTCTGTCACATCTACCCCATTGGGTACATAGAGCATTATCTGATTGGAAATGCGCTTTGCCGAGCCATCCAAAACGTAGCAAACGCCATTTACGAAATCACAAATGCGACGCTGTTCCATAGCTTCAATCTGCTCATAATTGACCACACAAGCCTTACCAGCTTTTAGGTCATCGGCAATCGCCGTCACCTGCTCAAAGTTACGCGGAGCATAAATCTGCATCTTGAGCTGCGGCTGCTTGGTCGTATGCACCGTAAGCTGCGGCTGAGATTTTTTCTGCCGGAAAACACCTGCTTCCCTGCTATAAGACGGACGTTCCACACGCACCGACTCACCATTGGAAACCTTATACTCTTCCGTGTAACTGACACCCGTCACAGCGCTTCTGCTGCTATTCTTGGCAACAGCCTGTTTTTTCTGCTGTTTCTTCTCTGCCAGCTCCTCTTCGATTTCATCGAATTCCTCATCGTATTCATCGTTCAGCGGCATGATAACATCAACTAAGCCCGAAAACTTGTCAGCAATTTTTCCAAATGGCCCCATCTTCAATCGTCCTTCCAGTAGTTTTTCACATTTATAAGTTCATTATCAGTGATTCCTAGTCCCAATTAACTTATCTTATGATAACACAGTTCTACATAAAATGCAAAACTCCTGCTTCATAAAATTTTTTCGCAAAATTTATTTCCGCGTTATGTGATAAGAAAGGCTACTAAGACCTACAGACAAATCCTCATTGACAATATGCATGGTATCCGGCACTTCCATCTTGATGGGCGCAAAATTCCAGATTCCTTTGACGCCAGCTGCGACCAGTTTATCGGCTACACCCTGGGCAAAAGCTGCCGGAACAGCAATGATACCGATATGGATTTGCCGTTCCTGCACAATCTGCTCCAGATTGGCAATGTCTTCCACCTTCACATGGTTGACCGTTGTGCCAATCACTTCCGGGTCTTCATCAAAAAGAGCCACCAGATTAAAGCCCAACGTGACAAAGTTATGGAAGTTTGCCAAAGCAGCGCCCAAATGGCCAATACCGATAATTGCGATATTCCAATGATTATCCAAGCCTAAAATACCGCCCACATTGCGCTTCAATTCATTGACATAGTAGCCTACGCCTTTTTTACCAAACTGCCCGAAAGACGCCAAATCCTTGCGAATCTGCTCCGGCGTAATGCCCAGGCGACGACCCAGCTCATCCGAGGAGATAATATCTATCCCCTCGTCCTGTGCCAGGCGCAATGTACGGAAATACAAGGGCAGGCGGTCAATGGTCGCCTTTGATATGGTTGTCGGACTTTTCATCTTTTCCTGCCTCCTCTATGTTTTCCTCTGCCTGCGACTTATCTTCCTCAACCTGTTCAGACTCGCCCTGAGGTTCAACCTTTTCCTCAGTTTCAGCTTTATCTTCCGTTACCTCAGGTTCAGTTTCCTTATCTTCCGTTTCAGCCTCGGCCGGCTGTTCCGGCTCAGTTCCGGCATCTGCTTCGGCTGCCGGCTGAACATCCTGCTGTTCTTCATCAGCAGCATCCGTTTCCGGCACTACTTCCGATTCCGGCTTCGTCTCCGTCTCCTGCACCGTTTCTTCCGCTTTGTCGTCTGCGGAGATTTCACTCAACAGGGCCGCCGGCACTTCAGTGGTCAACTCCGGAGTTTCCTCCTCGGATTGATTTAATTCAGCCACTGCCGCGATAAAGGCGAACAGCATCCACAGGAGCATCGAAGAAGGAATATTAAAGAGCAAATCATCCGTAAAGCCATTTAAGGCAACCGAGATAAGCGCCAATCCTAAACCTAAAGCCGTACCACCTAAAAGATGCCAGTCCGTCCAGTGGCAAAAATCCTGCCATAGGGGAACTTCCGGCCTTTCTTCCTCTGTCTGCACACTGTCGGCAACTTT